>CAMIVH010000089.1 GCA_946401755.1 uncultured Caryophanales bacterium
CGTATTGTCTTAATTTTTCGATAGTTAGCATAAGTCATTTCTCCTTTATTTTTCCACAGTTAAGAAAGCCGCAAATTCTTCATTTGGAACTGGTTTAGAGAAGTAATAGCCTTGGACAATATCACAGCCTAATTCTTTCAAAACTGCGACTTGTTCTTTGGCCTCCACACCTTCTGCAATTGTTGGAACTTTTAAGTATGATGCAATATCGATGATGATTTTAATCATCTTATTATCATTTTCACTGGTAAAGGCATTACGAATAAAAATCATATCAATCTTCAAAGCATCAAGTGGTAGCTTGTTAATCATACTTAAAGATGAATAGCCGGTACCAAAGTCATCGATTTCAATCTTGAAGCCTGCTTCTCGTAAAGCGTTTGTTTTATCAATAATGACATCGACATTATCAGTACACGCTGACTCGGTAATTTCGAGTAATAAATCACTCGTATTTAAGCCGTTTTCTTTGACGATATTTTGCAATGTTTCAACGAGTGTTGGATCGAACAAATCGATACGCGAAACATTCACTGAAACAGGGACATGTTTATGGTATTTTTCTTGCCATTTTTTCATCTGAGAAGCCGCTTCTTTCCAGACATATAAATCAAGTTGTTGGATAAGACCTTTTTCTTCAAATAAAGGAATAAAAATGCCAGGAGATATCAAACCTTTTTGTGAATGTTTCCATCTCACTAACGCCTCCGCGCTTACTAGTCTTGGAGCCTCTCCTTGGATATTAAATTTTGGTTGATAAAAGACCACGAATTGTCTCTCGTTAATTGCGGTATTAAACTCCTCTAAAAGTTCTTCTTCAAAGAGTTCTTTTTCCTTTAATTTATCATCAAAGATGAAGTAGTTTTTGACCACACTATCTCTGAGTTTGTTAAGGGCAATTTTCGCTCTTTCAAAACGGACATCAATATCGAGATTCTTATCGACATTTTGATAGATACCCATTTGCACTTTGACTGGAGTTTTGCTTTCCTTATCCACGTAGATATCAGCAGACATTTCTTCTAGGAACTTTTCATAATCTTCAAAGTGTTGAGCGTAGACAATAAAGGTATCCGCTTCTAAGTGACAGACCATACCAGAAATATTTGGCATTAGCTTCTTAAGGCGTTTGGAAAAACGCACTAAAAGACTATCGCTAAAGGATGTGCCAAAGCGTTCTTTGATAATGTGGAAGGATCTAATGCCAATCGCAATAGCGTCTCTTTCTACATTTGGATTTAGTCTATCTTCATCAGCGACATACTTGTAAAAGTATTCTCTAGTATAAAGTCTTGTTAAAGCATCTCTTTCAGTGGATTTAATGGTTTGTCTATCTTCAAATAGTTCCACCACTCTATTAATTCTAGCTTTGATGATACTGGAGTCTGGGTATGGTTTTGAAATAAAGTCTGAAGCACCGTATTGTAAGCACTGCACTTCTAATTCCTTATCGCTTGTTAAAACAATAACTGGAATATTGTTGAGCGCTGTATTTGCTTGGATGATGTTCAATAACTCTAAGCCTGAAAGTTTAGGCAAGAACAAATCTAAAAGGATAAGTGATAAATCGTCTCTACCACTGTTTAACAATTCAAGAGCGGTTTCACCATCTTCCGCTTCAATGATTTCAAAGTCATCTAGCAAGATGTTCTTTAAAATCTCGCGGTTAACGAACTCGTCTTCAACAATTAAAATTTTGCGTTTGTTTTTATTCATAATCATTGCTCCTTTATCTTCAATCAAAGTCTCCCATTTTGATAAAAAATGAAAAAATAGCTGATTTTGAACCTAATAACAAAAAGTATCTACCTTGATGATAGCATACTTTTTTATTGATTAAACTTTGAAAAGCGCAAATTGTAATTAATTACAGTTCTTCTTTTGTGGTGCGAATTGAGAATTTACAACCACAGTAATGTTGGAAATATAATCCATATTTACGGACTATATCTAAAGATTTTTCATAACCACCATTCTTTTTAAAGTCTGCTGGTAGCCATTTAACCCTTTTGCCTTCCGCTAATTCAAAACCAATTTTATTTAAGTCTTGTGAGTTCTTAAATCTAGAGATACTCATAACAGTGCCAACATAGTCAAAGCCACGTTCTTCAGCAAGCTCGACAGCTTGGCCTAATCTCTTTCTAAAACAGACACGGCAGCGATCCATACCTTCACGTTGATTAGCGTATGGTTCTAAATCTTTATTGTAGGTTGCATTATCATAATCAAATTCAATGACTTCAATATCCGCAGATATAGCTTTTAGATAGCCCTTTAGTTCATTGAGTCGACGATTATATTCTTCCTCAGGATAAATATTGGAGTTGTTATAGATGATTGTGATTTTGAAATAGTCTTTGATTAATTCAAAAGGATAAGTAAAGCAAGGACCACAGCAAACATGTAAAAGAAGCGTTGGTTTCTCACCAGATTCCACTAGGTTTTTAAGTAACCGTTCTTGCTCTTTTTGGTAATTAATCTTTGTCTCTTCCATAAATGAACATCGCATCTCCAAATGAGAAGAATCTATATTTTTCTTCTACTGCATGCTTATAAACTTCTAAGGTAAATTCTCTACCCATAAAAGCAGAAACAAGCATGATTAATGTTGATTTTGGTAAATGGAAATTTGTGATTAAAGCATCGATGGTTTTATATTCATAACCAGGTTCGATAAATATATTAGTGGCTTCTCTTGTAGGTTTAAAACAACCGTACTTAGAATAGTTAGCTTCTAGGGTTCTAACAGATGTTGTTCCAATGGCGATAATGCGTTGACCATTAGCTTTAGCGGCATTTAATTTGGCTGCGGATTCTTCACTCATTTCATAGACTTCGCTATGCATGACGTGGTCTTTAGTGTCTTCCACTTTAACTGGTCTAAATGTGCCTAAGCCAATATGTAAAGTAACATCAACGATTTCAACACCTTTAGCTTTTAATTTTTCAAATATTTCTTCGGTAAAATGGAAGCCCGCTGTTGGAGCGGCCGCACTACCTTCGTATTTAGCGTAGACAGTTTGATATCTATCATTAGAGCATAATTGTTGAGCAATATATGGAGGTAAAGGCATTTTACCTAATTGGTCTAAAACTTCTAAGAAGATGCCTTCATAAATAAATTTAAAAACACGAAGGCCTTCTTCTCTTTCTTCGATGCATTCTGCAATAAGCTTACCTTCACCAAAATCGACACGAGCGCCGACTTTTAAAGATTTAGCAGGTCTTGTTAAGCATTCCCAGTTATCGCCCTCTAATTGCTTTAAAAGCAATAATTCGCAGTGCGCTCCAGTAACTTCTTTAACGCCCAATAATCTTGCGGGAATAACTTTAGTGTTATTTCTCACTAAAACATCGCCTTCATGTAAGTAGTCAATGATATCGTAAAAGTGCTTATCGGTGTAAGTGTGTTCATCTTTATTAACGACACAAAGACGGGAGTGATCTCTTTTTTCACTTGGTCTTTGAGCAATTAATTCTTCAGGAAGATAATAATCAAATAAATTAATGTTCATTAGAAGCCTCTTTCATCACCAAACTCAGCGAGTTTCTCTTTCATGAATTTTTCATATCTATCTTCTTGGATAGCCACTCTGGCTTCTTCAACAAGTCTAATTAAGAATC
>CAMIVH010000090.1 GCA_946401755.1 uncultured Caryophanales bacterium
ATTTTTTCACAAGCACTGTTGAAGGTTAAATATAATGAGGACCTACTCATCATACCTGAATGTTCTAAATCATTGAGATCATAGCCTTCTAGCATCAGGGTTAACATCGCAAATTCTTGATGCTTAAATTCTTTTTTATGGGCGGTGATTATTTTCTTTAATTCTTCAATACGTTTTTCACTATAATGATGCTCATTGAATTCCGCGATTCTTTCACCAGCAAATCTTCTTTCATCTGCTTCTTCATCAAAAGAAACAAATCCGCGGAACATTGCTGCGTTTGCGAGATATGAATTTTCTAATAAATAATCAACAATAGCTTTTTCGCTACTCTCCCTCCAAAAGACAAAGAAAGAAGACAATCGCTGTGGATCATATTTCCTAACGACATTAGGGAACATTTGTGAGCAAATTGCCATAAGTTCTTTAAAAGAAACACCACTACTAGGGTATTTCTCTAACATTTCGCAAGTCAGGCCTTTGAAGTATTTTCGATAGCGTTTAATTAAGTACAAATAGGCTTCGTGGTTGCCTTGTGTGATTAAGATATGTAGGTGCTCATCCAGAATGCGGTTATAGGTTTTAAGTGCCATAACAAATCTCCTTTAGTTAGATATTTGTTTTATGCACCTCCGCTAATAATATGCCGGCCGCAACGGAAGCATTTAAAGAATTGACATGACCGAATTGAGGAATCTTTACAATATAGTCGGAATTCTTTAGAACAAGTGATGAAACACCCTTACCTTCACTTCCTATGACCACTACCACTGGAAAATCATATTTAATAGAAGAATAATCAATCGTTGCACTACCATCTGTAGAGACGACCCAATAGCCTTCTTCTTTTAACTGTTTAATTGCTTGATTGAGGTTATTTACAACTGCGACTGGCACATAGTTAATAGCACCCGCACTTGTCTTTGCCACAGTCGCATTTAAAGAAACGGAATTATGCTTAGGTAAGATAACTCCTGATGCTTCAAAGACATC
Source organism: uncultured Caryophanales bacterium (assembly GCA_946401755.1). Lineage (GTDB taxonomy): Bacteria > Bacillota_I > Bacilli_A > RFN20 > CAG-826 > RUG14515. The sequence goes on from CAMIVH010000090.1 coordinate 994, forward strand.
TGCACTTCTTAAAATAGCGCCTAAGTTATGTGGATCCTCAATGTTATCAAGCATGACGATAATCTTTTTATCTTTCTTTTTAGCTTTGAGAATAATTTCGTCTAAAGAAACCGTTTGATATGGTTTAAGTTCAGCGGCGACACCTTGATGCACACCGTTATTGGACATCTTATCCATTTCATTAGGAGAAACATTGACTACAGGAATCTTATATTCTCTAACGAGATTAATGATTCTTTGGTCATTGAAATTAGCGACCATGAAAACTTTCAACGCCTTTTTAGCATTGAGAGCTTCATATACTGGATTCTTTCCGTAGATAAGATTAATGTCCTTATTCATAATTAGTCGATTTCTTCAATACAATTAATGTATTCCAAAGTCGATAAGGCTTCAATGATTTCTGTATGAGTTTTATATTTTTTCAACTCTTTAGAGTTAATTGTAATGGAAACAGTATAAACACCAAGGCCTGTATTGTTATAAGCTGGGTTAGCTTCGATATCAGTAATCTTTAAGCCAAGCTTACGAATAACACCTGTAAAATTCACTAAATCGTTTCTATTTTTGAGTTCTAAATGAATTTCAAAGTGATTGCTCTTATTCTTCATATAGACTTCAATTCTTGGCATAGCGCTTAATGTGATGAAGGCGAGAACAACACCGATTAAACCAATGGTGTATAAGCCCGCGCCTAAACAAGCACCGATAATTGCGGTTAGCCATAAGGCCACGGCGGTTGTTAAACCTTTGATTTGGTTTTTAGAGGAATAAAGAAGAGTGTTACCAGAAATAATAGCACCACCTAATACAACTGCGGTTGTAACGGCTGGGAAAACCACTTTGAAGTTAGCCATAAAATAAACATCAAGTAACGCTGCAATTGTAGAGAACAACGCTACAAAGGTAAATGTTCTAAAGCCAGCGGTATGTCTCTTTCTACTTCTTTCAAAACCGAATGAAGCACCGATAATAAACGCTAACGCTAATCTAATAACGATTGTCCAAATGTTGAATTCCGCTAGCCATCCATTTGTTAATTGGCTAATTGGATCTAATGCGATAAAGTCTTCCATAAGATAATCCTCCTACTTACGGTTAAGGAAACCTCTATGATTACGATTAAAGGTTTCATTTTCATATTCTTCTGCAGCCTCAGTAAAGGCTTGTTCATTTGCTTCTTCAACACCAATTGGTGGAATTTCCTCTGAAAGGTGTTTGATTTGGGCGGCTAATAAGTCGATTTCTCTAGATGAGCCTTCATCATTAACCACTCTGTGTTGCACCACGCTTTCTGGGGCTAGTTCATCAATATTTTCTTTACTATATGAACCAGATAGATATAAGCCAAGTTTAGCGCATCCTGGACCAATTAATTCATAAAGGATGGATGATGCTAAGATGATTGTAGTTAAAGCGGTTGCTTCAGCTTCTAAGCCAAAAGAAGAGAAAGTTCTCGCACCCATTGCCGCTAAACCGATAGCAACACCGGCTTGAGGAATAAGAGCAAGACCTAAGAAATTTCTAGTTTTCGCAGGGGTTCTAGTAATCAAGCAGCCAAGATATGCTCCACCGTATTTGCCAGCAATACGAGCAAAGAAATAAACTATTGCTACGACGATAAGTGGCACAACCGCAATTGAACTTGTGCTCGTAAAAGCGCTAAATGAGAAATTCATGCCACTTCTTACAAAGAAAACAAGCATAATAGGTGGAATGAAATAATTAACTTGTGCAAATAATTTTTCTTCTTGCTTGGCGGTATTAGTGTAGACCATTCCAATAGCCATACAACCTAGTAATGGACTTTGGCCAAATAATGAACATATGCCACAGAATAATAATAAAACAGCTAAAACGATAATTAGTCGATTATCTGTTGTTCTCTTTGAAGAAATTAGGAATCTTAAAATAAAACCAAAAACAAAGCCAATTGCTAAGCAAATGATATTTTCAATAATTGGCCAACCAACTTCCATAAAGCCCACCGAGCCTTTAGAAATACCAATGCAAATAGCAATAGCGACACTATAGAGCAATAATGTCACAACATCATCTAAAGCGACAACTTCTAATAATGTATTAACATAATGACCTTTAGCTTTAGTTTGTTTAATTGTCATCAATGTTGATGCTGGCGCGGTCGCACTACTGAGGGCGCCTAAAACTAATGAGAAGGCAACGCTTAAGCGGAAAACAAAGAAGCATAAACAGAAGACAATAACAAAAGCGGCAAGGGCTTCAAAAACGGTGATAATCAATACCTTCCAGCCTGCTTTTTTAAGTTCGCTTATTTTAAAGAACTGTCCAGCGGTAAAAGCGATAAAGGCTAAAGCGATATCACTAACAAAGTCAGTTCTTGTTATAAATTCTTGAGGAATAAGGTTAATCACTGATGGACCAATTAAAACGCCAGTAATGATATAAGCAGTAACGTTTGGTAATTTAAGTAATTTAGTGAGTCTTGTCATCAAAAAGCCACATATTAAAATCGCACCTAAAGCAATGATGACACTACTAGCGGTTTTAACTCCACCAGTAATATTAAGTGCATCAAGTAATTTTTCGATTAATGATGTGTTAACGCTTTCTGTATTTGTCAA
>CAMIVH010000091.1 GCA_946401755.1 uncultured Caryophanales bacterium
GCGGATACTGGTTTAACCGTTGTATTAGTGATTAACTCCTTATTAATCTTATATCGTAAACTAAGAAAATAAGCGACACGTGTATATAAAAAGCACGCATCCCCTCTAGCAAAAGGATGCGTACCATTGAGATTAATTTTGTTAACTTATTTAGCGAATTTCTCAGCGGCTTCAATGCCGATTTCAATCATTCTTAATAAGCCATTTTGTCTTTGTTCTGGTGTGAGTTCTTCTTTGATTAAGAAAGAGTCACTAACAGTTAAGAGGCAAAGGGCTTTTTTCTTTAACTTCGCGGCATTGCAGTATAAGGAGAAAGCTTCCATTTCAACTGCTAAGACGTTCATATCCGCCCATTTCTTCCAGCCTTCTTTGTCGGAGTTATAGAAGACATCACTTGATAAGACGTTACCGACGTGAACAGGAATGCCTTTCTTTCTAGAAGCATTAACTGCGGCTTCCATAACATCGAAATCCGCACTCGCGGAATAATGACCGTTTAAGTTATATTGATGAGCCCAGTTACTATCTGTACTTGCGGCAGAACCAACAATGATATCAAATAAATTGATATTTTCTTGATAGGCGCCACATGTACCGACACGGATAATCACATCAACGTTATAACGTGAATATAATTCGTAGGAGTAAATACCAATGGATGGCATACCCATACCAGAAGCCATAACGCTAATCTTTTTGCCATTTTTGGTGTAACCAGTATAACCATAGATGTTTCTAACACTAGTAACTAGTTTGACATCATGTAGATATGTATCGGCAATCAATTTAGCTCTTAATGGATCACCAGGCATTAAAACAACGTTAGCAAAATCGCCAGGATTGGCACTATTATGAGGTGTAGACATATTATAAATTCTCCATTTCTCGAAAACTATTCTACAAAACTTAGCAATGTTTCTCAATAGAGAATAATGTTTTGACCTTCCACTTATAAATCGTTAGAATATCACCATGAAAGAAGTTAAGCTCAATCAAACTTACTACAAAGTTCTTATCACTATCAAAGCTCTAAACGACTTACATTATTATCCACTAAACGAAGGTATCTACAAGATCCTTGTTGGCGTCGTGGATGAAGATACAAAGCAATTCGTTGATTTAGATTGTTTTGGCACACTCATCTCTTTTACCAGTAAAAAGGTTTGCCGTTTAACAATGATGTTATACCGCTATGGCTATCTCGGTAGAGTCTTTGATACACAAACTAAGAAGTTATATTTCTCTTTAACCGACAAAGGCATTGAAGCCACTGAAACATTCCTAAGAAATCATAAAAAACCTTTCGCTAGAAGAAACAAGAACGTCACACCGACAATTGTGAGAATTGACTAAATAACCTATTTTTTAGCCATTTTTGCTATCTATTGTTGAAAATATATTCATAAATATATTATGATTAACTTGCACGCTTCAGGGGGTAACACCATGAATTTTATCTGGCAAGATCCATCTATGGCATTAGGTAATGTCATTTTAAGTCTCGTGTTGATAGTTCTTATCCACGCTTATATTTTATTTTTCCTTTTCAAGGTCTCAAAACGCCGTTTAACAATGGTTATTTACGGTGTCGGTTCTGTCTTATTCATTGCCTCATTTATTTTCAATCTCTTATACGCGTGCATTATCTTAGCGGTTATGGGCACCGCTGGCTTATCAGCAGTTTGCTTTGCAAACCTCGGCGACTTAAGAAAATTCATCGCTAACCCATTCTCAAGACAAACCGCTAAAGCGGTTAACTTCGGTATTGAAAGAATTTACGATACTCAACAATTATATAAAAACATCGAATCAGCCGTTATCTCATTAAGTAACGCTCGTATCGGTGCTATTATGACATTTGAAAAGAACACAAGCTTGAAAGATATTATGAAGAATGGTGTCCCAGTTAACGCACCAGTTACTCCAGAAATCTTGATGACAATCTTCTACCCAGGCACACGTTTGCACGATGGTGCGGTTGTCATTCATGGTAATGAAATCGTTGCCGCTAGTGTCTTCTTCACACCAACTACAAAACCATTCGCTGGTAAGTATGGTTCAAGACATAGAGCGGCTATTGGTATCTCTGAAGTATCAGATGCAGTGACTGTTGTTGTTTCTGAAGAAACAGGCCGTATCTCATTCGCCGTTAATGGTGACTTAGAGGCGGTTACTCAACAAAACTTCCTCCGCGTTTTTGAAAACTATATGGCGGATCATTCCACCTCTGAAGAATAATGGAGACCAAAGAACTTTACGACTATATATTGAAAATCCAATCCATCGCTAAAATAGGATTGGTTTTTTCTAAGGACCCATACGCTATTACTAACTATCAACAGATTAACGATTTGACTTTAGAAATGTTAGAAAAGCTTATGGAAATGGAATTCCATAGACCAAATTATTTCTCTAGGGATATTTATCCTACACCAAGTGTGTCAGTACGTGCTGTTATTTTAAACGAAAAACGCACTAAAGTCTTAATGGTTAGAGAGGCCAATAGTGGCACTTATTCCTTCCCTGGTGGTTGGGCGGATCTCTATGATTCAGCAGGCCAAACAGCGATTAATGAATCTAGCCAAGAAGCAGGCGCAGATATTGAGCTCGTGCGTCTTGTGGGTGTGCTCAATCGTACGCCATTTAAAACGAGCGTATCCACGCCAGAATATCTCGTGGTGTTCGAAGCAAAACTCAAAGGCGAACTTCATGAACACGAATATGAAACAGATGATGTTGCTTGGTTTGATTTAGATAATTTACCTCCATTATCTAGAAAAGTAATGAGAGAAGAAATTGACCGCATTATAAATGCGATTAAAGAGAACAAAACCATCTTCGACTAAATAGATTATGCAAAATGTCCTTAATAAATAAGGTCATTTTTGTTATGATATTTTATATGGTCGAGATTAAAACCTTAACATCGTTAACAACATTGCAATTAGCATTCGTCATTATTGTCCCAATAGTGGTGGTTTTATTCTTTGCTATTGTCTTATATTTTCCAATCTCTGCAGCGTACCGCCGTAAGAGATTCCAAGTCATCTTTTATAAACGAGTTTATAAAGTGGCTTTAGAAAACGACTATTATTTAATTAACCAGTTCTATTTCAAGGTTGATTCAAATAAACTCGCTAAAGTGGATCACATCCTCTTTGGTGAGAAATACATCTATGTTATCTTAACCAAATATTACGAAGGTGATTTAGTGGGTAAGTCCACTGATAAATCTTTGATTTTTATCTCTCATAAAGGTAAAAAGTGCTATACAGACAACCCAATTATCCAGGCTAAGAGTTTAGCGAGCAAACTATCATCTTCAACTGGTTTAGATACATCCATGTTAATTGGTATCACTTTAATTAACGATGACTGTAAAGTCGAAGTTCAAAGCGATTCCAAACAGTTCTATATTATTCAAAGAAAGAAATTCGCCGCTTTAGTTAAAGCGATTGAATCTCGTCCAGTAGAAAAGATCAACGATGCGCAGCTTGCTAAAGCGGTGCAATCAATCGCCAAGGAAAACAAGAAGAAAAAGTAATGAAAGACTCTCTACGTTCCGTTTCTTT
>CAMIVH010000092.1 GCA_946401755.1 uncultured Caryophanales bacterium
AATTCTTGCATGCTTTCCATATCTTGATTTGTTCTCATCTCTAAACGTTCAGCTTCTAAGAGCTTACCGTTTTCTTTAAAGAATTTAAGTCTTTCTTCTAGCTCTGCTTTAATAGTAACGCAGGCTTCTTTAATTCTTTCTCTTGTGGAAGCATGGTCATAAGCAGGGAAGATAGGGAAAGTATGATAGGTATGTTTTACTTCGCCTGTCATTGGATTAAGTTGGACAATCTTTTCAACTTCATCCCCAAATGTATCAATTCTAATGACATCACCATCGAAGAATGAGGCTGGAACGATTTCGATCACATCCCCTCTAACTCTAAAAGTACCTGGAGTTAAATCGAGATTGTTTCTTTTATATTGAGCGTCCACTAATTTCTTGTAGAATTCTTGTCTATTAATCTCTTCTCCGACACGAATATTGAAAACTAAGTTTCGATATTCATCAGGATCAGTTAAACCGTATATAGAAGCAACAGAAGCCACAATAATTGTGTCTTTTCTTTCTAGGATTGAGTTAATTGCGGATGTACGAAGCATTTCAATTTCTTCATTCATCACCGCGTTCTTATCAATATATGTATCGCTTTTTGGAATATAAGCTTCTGGTTGATAGAAATCAAAGTTGGATACAAAGTATTCCACACGATTATGTGGGAATAATTCTTGGAATTCAGAATAGAGTTGGCCCGCTAAAGTCTTGTTATGGACTAACACTAAAGTTGGCTTTTGGACTGTTTGAATGATATTAGCCATAGTAAAAGTCTTGCCAGTACCAGTTGCGCCCATTAAAACTTGGAATTTCTTCCCATTCAAAATGCCGTTACTTAACTGTTTAATCGCGGCTGGTTGGTCACCTGTTGGCTTAAACTTTGAAACTATCTCAAATAAGTGGTTATCATCCATAAAAGTCTGCAAAACTCCATTATTTTGTGTTTTTCTTAGCTTCCATTTGTAAGTAGGAATAAATAAATCCATCGATGTTTCCGTTCATAACAGAATTGACATCAACGACTTCAAATGATGTACGGTTATCCTTGACTAAGGTATATGGACAGAAGACATATGAACGGATTTGGCTACCCCATTCGATATTCTTCTTTTCACCCACGATAGAGTTGAGTTTATTTTGTCTGGATTCTAATTCTATTAAATACAATTTACCTTTTAACATTTTCATCGCGGTTTCTTTATTAAGAAGTTGACTTCTTTCAATTTGGCAAGAAACCACAATACCGGTTGGTAAGTGTGTAATTCTAACAGCGGTTTCAACTTTGTTGACGTTTTGACCACCTGCGCCACCACTACGATATGTATCAATTTTTAAATCAGATTCGTTAATGGTAATATCAATCGCATCATCTTTAAATTCTGGAACAACATTCACAGAGGCAAATGAAGTATGTCTTCTTTTATTCGCATCAAAAGGAGAGATTCTCACTAATCTATGAACACCTTTTTCGCCTTTTAATAAGCCGTAGGCATTCTTTCCACTAATTTGGAGAGTAACTGACTTAATACCAGCTTCATCACCTGGTTCAAGTGATAAGAGAGACATTTTAAAGTGATGTATTTCTGCGTAGTACACATACATTCTATAAAGCATATCCGCCCAGTCTTGGGCTTCTGTACCACCCGCACCTGGGTGAATTTCAAGAATAGCGTTTAAACCATCAAATTCACCAGTGAATAAGATTTGTAATTCAAAATCCTTGGATTGTTTATTTAATTCGTCCAACGATGTTTCAATTTGTTCAAGTAATGATTCGTCATCAAATTCTAATAACTCTTCAAGGTCTTTTTGACCACGCAAAAGAGCGCGATATGTATCAACGATTTCGCGAGAATGATTGAGACGGGATATGATTTCCAAAGCAGAATTCCTGTCATTCCAGAAATCTTCTGCTTCACTTTTTGCGGTTAACGAAGCGATCTCGGCATCTAATTTAGCGAGGTCAAAGAGAAGACCCGAGTTGACGGATTCTCTCGCCAACAGCACTAAGTTCCTGTTTTAAGGTCACTAAGTCTTTCATAAATTATTCAGCGTCTTTCTTATCCTCGGCTGGTTGTTCTGGAGCTGGTTCTTGGGCAGGTGCTTGTTCAGGTTGAACAGTCACACGACGTTGAGGTCTAATGTTAACTAAATTCAAAACAGCATCAACAGAAGCCATTTCTAAGCATTCTCTGAACATGGCATAGCCTTCATTAACGTAATCTTGTAATGGGTTAACGTTAGCATAACTTCTTAAGAAGATTGCTTCTCTTAAACGGGCCATAGAGTCAATATGTTTGGTCCAGTTTTGGTCAATACAGTGTAAGACCACGGAACGTTTAATGTTATCTTTATCAGCTTCATCAACATCCCATTCTTTGAGGAGTTGATCAAATCTTTCTCTAATAACGATGGCTAAATCTGGTGCGATATCATCGACTGGAGCATCATCGTATAAGTTTGGTTTAATTGTGCCGCTTGGTAAGAATCTTGGTTCCACCACTTTGACTAATTGTTCGCCAGAAATGAGTTCTTCATTACTATCGGCTGGAATACCTTTCTTAGCAAGGAATTCACCGGCAGTTTTGAAGATGTCATCCATGATGTCATCGATTGGTCTACCTTCGATGATTCTATCTCTCTTGTCATAGACAATTTGTCTTTGTTTGGCTAAAACATCATCGTATTCTAATAAGCTCTTACGAGTATCGAAGTTTTGACCTTCGATTTTCTTTTGCGCAGATGTGATAACGTTAGTAATCATCTTGGCTTCTAAGGCTTCATCACCAAAGTTCTTTTCGATGTAATTTCTAATACCATCAGCAGCGAATCTAACGAGTAAAGTATCGTCAAAGGAAACGTAGAATCTGGAGAAACCTGGGTCACCTTGACGGCCAGAACGACCACGTAATTGGTTATCAATACGTCTGGATTCATGTCTTTCTGTACCAAAAACACATAAACCACCTAACGCTCTTACTTCATCATTAATCTTAATGTCGGTACCACGGCCCGCCATGTTAGTGGCAAGTGTAATGGAACCTTTTTCACCAGCGTGAGAAATAATTTCCGCTTCACGTGCATGGTTTTTCGCGTTTAACATTTCGTGTGGTAAGCCCGCTTGTGTTAATAACGCGGAGATTTCTTCGGAAGATTCAACGGAGACGGTACCGATTAAGATAGGTTGACCAGTCTCATGACGTTCTTTAACTTCCTTAATTAAGGCAGCGAGTTTTGGACCTTTGTGTGCATAGACGTAATCAAGCGCATCAATACGTTGGATTGGTCTATTTGTTGGGATACAAACAACGCGCATATTGTAAATCTTACGGAATTCTTCTTCTTCGGTTTTAGCGGTACCGGTCATACCAGCGAGTTTATTATATAAACGGAAGAAGTTTTGATATGTAATTGTCGCCATTGTGACAGTTTCTTGTTTAATCTTGACGTTTTCTTTAGCTTGGACAGCTTGGTGTAAACCATCGGACCATTCACGACCTGGAAGAACACGACCAGTGAATGGGTCAATGATTTGAACTT
>CAMIVH010000093.1 GCA_946401755.1 uncultured Caryophanales bacterium
CAAGTGTCTCTTATATCGTTAGACAAGACTGCTTCGACTGTGGTGTGATGATTACCGCATCTCATAACCCATTCTATGATAATGGTATTAAAGTCATTAATGCGAATGGTGAAAAGTTAGAAGATGCAGTCGCGTATCTCGCTGAAGCCTATTTGGATGGTGACTTCAAAACATTAGGTTTAGAAGGTGAAAAAGATTTACCATTCGCTAAACGTGGTGATATCGGCACAATTAATGACTACTCTTCAGGTAGAAATAGATATATTGGTTACTTAATCTCTTTAGCCAAACACTCAATGAAACCATTAAAGGTAGGCTTAGATACCGCTAACGGCGCTTCTTGGATGATTGCTAAGAGTGTTTTTGAAGCTTTAGGCGCTCAAGTCTATATCATTAATAACCATCCAGATGGTTTAAATATTAACTTCAACGCTGGTAGTACACACATTGAAAACTTCTGTAAATTCGTTAAAGAAAACAAGTTAGATGTTGGCTTTGCCTTTGATGGTGACGCTGATAGATGTATCGCTGTTGATGAAAATGGTAAAGAAGTTGATGGTGATAAGATCATGTACTTATTAGCCTGCAAGTTACAAAGTGAAGGTTCATTAGATAAGAACACAGTGGTGGCCACAATTATGTCCAACTCTGGTCTTGCTAAAGCCTTAAAACAAATTGGTGTTAACTTAGAAAGAACCCAAGTTGGTGATAGATTCGTCTTTGAAAGAATGGTCAACGAAGGCTATACATTAGGCGGCGAACAATCTGGTCATATTATCATTAAGAAATATGCCACTACAGGTGATGGTGTTTTAACTGCTATCATGGTCGCTGAAGAAATGCTTGAAAGAAAAGAAGCGTTATCTAAACTTGTCGCCCCAGTTAAAGTTTTGCCACAAAAACTTAAAAACGTGAGAGTTACCGATAAAGCCGCGACCGTGGAAGATGAAGTCGTTAAAGCTAAATTTGACGAAGTCAATAAAGAAATCGGTGATAACGGTCGTGCCTTATTAAGACAATCTGGTACTGAACCAGTTGTCCGTATCATGGTGGAACTTGGTTCCTTAGAAGAATGCGATAAGTATATCGACGCTATTTATAACGTTATCAAGAAGAGAGGTTATGTCATCGATGAATAAGAAAGCTGTCTTAACTAAAGATCTCTTTGACTGTGGTAGTGATTTCTTAAGAGAATATTTTGATAACTCAACATATCCTTGGGAACTACTTCCTCAAATTAAAGAAATTATTAAAAAAGTCTTAGAACAAGGTTTACCAGGTTATACCTTACTTAAGGAAGGTGTCTTGGTGGGTGAAAACGTCAGTATCTCACCAACCGCGACAATTATTCCTCCTGCTATTATTGGAAATAATACCGAAATTAGACCAGGTGCGTATTTAAGAGGTAATGTTATCGTTGGTGATAACTGTGTCTTAGGTAATTCTTGTGAATTTAAAAACTGTATCCTCTTATATCACGTACAAGTCCCACATTATAGCTATGTTGGTGACAGTGTTTTAGGAAACTACGCTCATATGGGCGCTGGTAGTATCTGCTCTAACTTAAAGAGTGATGGTAAAAACATTGTCATTCATGGTGAACAAGACTATGAAACAGGTTTAAGAAAAATAGGCGCTATTCTAGGCGACTATGCTGACATTGGTTGCCAATCCGTCTTAAACCCAGGTACAGTTATTGGCCAACACTCTCAAATCTATCCATTATCAATGGTCAGAGGTGTTGTCCCAGAAAATAGTATTTATAAAGCCAAAGATAATATCGTCGTAAAGGAGAAAAGATAATAATGAAAGTCGTCGTCGGTAGTAACGAAGAAATCAGCAAATTAATCGCTGAAGAATTTATTAAACAAGTCCAAAAGAAACCAAACAGTGTTTTAGGTTTAGCGACAGGTACATCCCCAATTGAAGTGTACGCTAATATGATTAAGGCTAATAAAGAAGGTCGTGTATCTTTTAAAGATGTCGCGACATTCAACCTTGATGAATACATCGGTTTAGAAGGAACACATGATCAATCATATCGTTACTTCATGAACAAATACTTATTCGATGGTTTAGATATCGATAAAGCGCGTACACACGTGCTTAAAGGTGTCGGTGATTATTTAGCCTATGCTAATCAATACGACGCTCAAATCGCCTCTTTTGGTGGCATTGATCTTCAAATCTTAGGTATCGGTAGTGATGGCCACATCGCCTTTAATGAACCAGGTACTCCATTTGATTCCTTAACCCATGTCGCGGAATTAACAGAACAAACAATCAAAGATAACTCAAGATTATTCAATGATATCTCTGAAGTTCCTACCAAAGCGGTCACTATGGGCTTAAAGAGCATTATGAACGCTAGAAAGATTGTTTTAATCGCTACTGGTAAAAACAAAGCACAAGCTATCTATAACTTATTAAAAGGTCCAATGACTGAAGAAGTTCCATGCTCCATCCTTCAAAAACACCCAGATTGCACAATCTATGTTGATGAAGATGCATATAGCTTAGTTAAGTAACTTATAAAGAATTATTAAACAATCCGATGCCACAAAATGCATCGGATTTTTAAATATTTACAAACAGTTGGCTTTGTATCATTTCAGCAAAAAAGTGTGAATTTATCAAATTCTTTTATTGTGGTAGATTACTTTCAGGTTAGAATAATACTGAAATGAAAAAACTTTCCAAAAACATTATAGGATTACTTTTGTGCAGCTTTTTAATAGCGAGTTGTGACATTTTATCAAACGATAATCCTAACTTCAAAATATATGAAGATGGTTATTTTCAATACATTCATCTATGTGACAATAGCAAACGCCAAGATCAAAGAGATAAGTCTTTAGTCATAGTGGGTTTTACTGAATCTGGCGTGGAGCAAGAAACCATTGATATTCCAAGAGAAATCAATGGATATGAAGTTAAAAGAATAGGCATAAAAGACGAAGGGGCTGGGATTGGCTTCCATAGTCGTAGTGTTACTTGTAGTGAAAAACTAAAGAAACTATATATACCAAACACTATAAAAAATATCGAGTGCTTTAATGGCGAAGAAGTATCACTTATGATTTGTGACAATTTTGTTGAAATTGAACGCTCTATGTCTGCAAGTAGCACTCATTTTAAGAGAATTTATCTTCCAAACAAATTATTCAAGGATTTAGACATCAAACCCAATGATAGCGTTTTTTCCGCTAACGTCAGCTTTGAATTAAATTTTGAAGCAGAAGGTATTTCTAAACCATATCGTATCGACAACGTCGAAAACGATGAAAAACTCACTATTCCCCCAACACCAGTAAGAGAAGGTTTTTCATTTGCTGGTTGGTATACAGAACAAGAATGCGCTAATATTTGGGATTTCAACGAATCACCAAGCATTGAAGAAGGCAGTGAGCTAGTGCTTTACGCTGGTTGGGAATCTATATCTTAATTAACTTATTACACTTAGA
>CAMIVH010000094.1 GCA_946401755.1 uncultured Caryophanales bacterium
ATTTAGCGGATGACCGTGTTGACTTCCGTGAATTATTAAAAGTCTTAGCCTCACGCTTAAGAACTAGAATCGAATTAAGACAAATCGGTTCCAGAGATAAGGCCAAAATGATTGGTGGTCTTGGTGTGTGTGGCTTACCTCTTTGCTGCTCCACATTCTTAAATGAATTCGATGGTATTTCCATCAATAGAGCAAAGAACCAAATGCTCGCCATTAACATTCCTAAGTTAAGTGGACAATGCGGTAAATTAATCTGCTGCTTAAAGTACGAAGATGATGCCTATACTGAAGAAAGAAAGAAATTCCCAGAATTAGGTAGTAAAGCCTTTATCGACAAAGTCGAATACACTGTTACCAATATCAATATTCTTTCTCGTGTTGTGAAGATTGAAAACGATGAAGATATTAAGTTTCTTCCTTTGGAAGACTTCTATAAACAAGTAGGCGCTAATAGGGTGAAAGAAAGACGCTATGAAAAGAAGTAAATCCTACGATAAAAACAATTTGCTCCTTTATCTAGTAGCGACACCTATCGGTAATCTTAAAGAATTCTCTCCTCGCGCCATTGAAGTAGTGAGTGAAGCCGATATTGTCGCCGCCGAAGATACACGTAATGCTCACGATTTGTTAGCCCGTTTTAACATTAAGAAAGAATTGTATTCTTTAAGAGAGCATAACGAAAAAGAAGCAAGCAAACATCTTGTTTCCCTTATTCAAGCCGGTAAGAAAGTTGTTTATATGTCTGACGCTGGTTATCCAGGCATCAGTGATCCAGGCTATTTATTAGTGCAAGAACTTATCGCTAATGACATCTGTGTGTCCACTATTTCTGGTTCATCCGCTTTCATTAACGCTTTAGTGGCCTCTGGTCTAGAAACTAGACACTTTTTCTTCTATGGGTTCTTATCTGCGAAAGACAACGAAGCTAAAGAAGAGATTAATAACTTAAAAGCCATTAGAAATACTCTTATCTTCTATGAAGCACCTCATAGAATTTTAAGAACTTTTAACTTATTAAAGGAGGGCTTAGGAAATCGTAAAGCTTGTTTAGCTAGAGAATTAACAAAGCTTAACGAAGAATACATCCGTGGCACACTTGAAGAACTATCCGCTATCGATGAAGAAACCTTGAAAGGCGAGATGGTTATCATCGTTGAAGGAAATAATGAAGAAGTAATGATAAAAGACGAGGAAATAATGGCCCGTGTCGCTTATTTTACTAATTTAGGCCTTTCACAAAAAGATGCGGTCAACGTTGTTAGTGAAGAATTCAAAATCAACAAAAATTACATCAAGAAATTACTATTTTAAATCGTATGGATATCGTATTTGCAAAAGATAAAAACAAGAAGCCAAATCCATTTATGGGTTTATGGAAAAAGATTATTGCGAAGTTTAAAAACTTCCACTTTTCAAATACGTTTTATTATTTTTTAATACTTGTCACTATTAGTATTGGCTTCTACATGTTAATGCTCGTTCAAAACGGGTTCTCTTTAGCCTATGGTGGCGACTATATGGCCCAATATATCCCTATGGGATATCATATTTGGGATTATTATCATGATTGGATTCATACTGGTCACTTTACATTATTTGATCCAGAACTATATTTAGGCGCGAACTCACTTGGTTCTAATGCTTACTATGGTTTGTTCTCACCATTTAATATCATTATTGTTTTATTACCAAGAGTCATGGTGCCACAATCTGTCGCTTTTGCTTCCATGATTAAACTTGCTTGTGCGGGTTTATTCTTCTCAATTTATGTGAAGAAAGCTTTCAAGATTAAGGAATCTGTTTCATTTATCTGTGGTATCGCTTATGCCTTCTGTGGTTGGGGCGCTTTCTATCTTTGGTACAACAATTACCAAGACATTTTGGTGTTCTTACCAATCGTCTTATTAGGTATCGAAAAGACTCTTCAAGAAGAAAAGCCATGGGTTTTAGCATTAGGCGTTTTCTTCCTCGCTATTTGTAATTACGTCTTAATGGTGCCTTACCTTATCACCACTTTCTTCTATGCGATGTTCCGTTTCTTCCAAAGAATTAGAACTAACAATGCGGTAAAGAATTTAAGATTATTAGGTTTAGGCTTTGCTGGTTATGCAGTTGGCTTATTAATGGCGGGATTTGTCTTTATTCCAGCCTTTATGGCCACGATGTCCTCTCCAAAGCTTGATAGCTATTCATACTTTGGTGAGTTTAAGAAACTCTTAGTGGCTAAAGATTTTAAATCTTTTTTCCAATTATTGTTCTCTTGGAAAAAGGCTCCTGATCAACACGGTCGTGTTTTCTCCAGTCGTGTTTGGTACCCAATTATTGAATTCTTCTTCCCGCCAACAACATGCCGTTCATTACCAACTTTGGAGTTATATAACTGGGACTTTGATGATATCGCTGTTTCTTTATGGTGCTATATCCCATTCATCATGTTCCTAGTGCCTGCTTTAATTCAATCAGGCAAGGAAAAGAAATGGTCACACTACATCGCTTTAGCGTTAATTCTTTTCTCCTTATTTACACCATTTATGTACTTCTTAACTATGGGTATGACAAATGCCTACGCAAGATGGACATTAATTGTTCCAGCGGTCTTAATTGCCTATGTTGGTACTTATCTAAATAAGATTCCAAATGTCTCTAGATGGCATATTCATATTGGTTACGCCTTTGCGTTAATTGGTATCATTGTTTCCTGGGTTTTAACCACAAAACTAGCAGTTGAAGAGCCAACAAAAGGCAGCGACTTTATGTACCGTTTCGTGGAAGGTGATTTTAACTTTACCACCTTAGCGTTTATCCTTGAAATTGCTTATACCACGATTGTCTGGCTCGTATTGTTCTTAATCTACAATAAGAAAGCGTTCTTCATTGTAGTAACCGCGCTTGTATCAGCAGAAGCCATTGCAGTTGGTAACTTTGTTACATGTGGACATGGTTATGACAGCACACATAATAATGGTTATCCAACAAATGAGAGATTTAGAAAAGTCTTATCACAAGTGCAAAAGACCGATAAATCTTTCTATAGAATGTATACTTCAATCGGTGATGCTTGGAGTATTAATAATAGTTTTATCAACGGTTATAACTCAGTCAGTTTCTTCCACTCCTTATATAACTTTGAAATTGATGATTTCACAATGTGGAATGGTTTAAGAGACGGCAGAAAAGCAGTCGCCGGTAGCTATCGCGGTAAATACCAAGACTTAGATAATTTATTAGGTGTTAAATACTATTTCATTAGCAAAGAAAAGAGCATGTATAACAACATCGAACAAAACAATAAAGGTGGATATTTAGCTAACGTCCCTCATGATTTTGAAGAAATGAAGGAATTAGAAACTAGCGAATACAAAGTCTATCAAAACAAAAATATGAATGCTTTTGGTCATGCCTATGACACTATTTATGATGGCGATTTAATTGGTGATGTCGCTAGATATGATGTTA
>CAMIVH010000095.1 GCA_946401755.1 uncultured Caryophanales bacterium
GAACAAGCCACAATTGAAGGCACGCAGAATAATAAGTTAAACAATAGTTTACTAGCTAATGGAATAAACGGATTAACTGGATTGCTCTTTGTTAAATAAGCTGTTCTGCCTTCTTTAGAATATAGTGTCGCAATTGTGGAGTTACTTGCTAATAAAGGAAGAATGGTTAACAAGACATTAACCGCGATAGCGATGTTATCACCTCTCATGGATGTGGAGATTGCGGAAATCACTCGGTCCATAAATAACAATAAAATAGGAATAATAATATATATCGCGATATAAGAACCAGAAATATCAAAGTCTCTAAATGATAACTTAAATTCCTTATTAGCGAAGGTGATATATTTCTTATGTTTCACATTCTTTTTAGCCACTAACTGTGGATTCTTATCAAATTCAAAAGTCTTATAAATCATCTTGAAATAGACAGGTCTAATAAGAAGGAAAGCAAGTAATGTTAATAAACCAATTGCCCCGATTGCAATCGCAGTCTCAATAAATGTGAAACCAGTTAATTGATAGTGATAACCACTACTACATGATTCACCAAAGAAAATACGTGAATAGAAATTAATTGGATAAGCATATCTATCAAAGGTGACAATAAAGTTTTCAAAGCCATTAACCATGGATGGCCACTGTCTATCTAAATCGATATCTTCTGGGATTAGATTAATAAGTTTAACCACAACGAAGATAAATGCAGCGACCGCTAAGGTGACAACGATTAAATCGAATATTTGATTACGTTTAAATAAACGGTAAACATACATAAATGGGATAGAAATAACCGCGGATAAAAGGACTTGGATGACGACTAATAAGATTACTGGAATAATCATCCAAAGGATTGTTAAAGCGCTTAATTCACTGCCTTTAAAGCCAATAGTTTCAAATAGTAAGAAACCAAAGACACCTGGAACCAAAATATTTAATGATTTCTTTAACTCATAAAAGAAATAAACAAATAATTTAGAGAAGAATAATTTGTTCGCATTAACTGGTAAGGTAATTAATACTTTATTATCATCCGAGAGATATAAGGACTTAGTTAAATTATAAGTTGAGGAACACAAATTTAAGAAAGTGATGACCGTTAAGAACATTGTGAATAACGGTAAGACATCTTGATATTTAGAAATAAAACCAACCGTGGTTAAGGCGTATAAGACACCAAAGGCCACTGCCGCAACAACGATAAATTTCAATACGCCAAAAACAATTGATTGGATTAAAGTCTTTTTAGACTTCATCCATGACATATCAATTTTGTCTTTGAGTTGGAATAATGTCAGTTGCAATAATTGTTTCATTATTTACCTTCAACTTTTGTGGTGTTATCGCCAATTGTCTCTAAATAGAATTCTTCTAGTGAGCGACCACTTTCCTCAATGTCTTTAAGAGATAATTGGGCTTGGATTTCTCCGTGCTTAATAATCGCGATTCTATCGCATAACTTTTCAACGATATCAATTAAGTGAGAGGAGAAGAAAACGATATTGCCTTTAGAAGCATGTTCTCTCATACACTCTTTAACTTGATAAATGGATGTTGGGTCTAAACCTGTTAAAGGTTCATCCAAAATCCAAACCTTAGGATCATGGACTAACGCGGCAATAATAGTCACCTTTTGTTTCATACCATGAGAATAGGTTTTGATTTTGTTATCAATGGAATCTTTTAATTCAAATCTTTCAATATAGCGAGATAGACGTTCATTTCTGTCTTCTTTAGAAACCTCGTAAATATCAGCGATATAGTTAAGGTATTCTCTACCTGTTAAGTTTTCATATAAAGCGTAATGGTCTGGAACAAAGCCGATTAATGATTTAGCGCCAACACCCTGTGTTTTAACATCATAGCCGCAGACAGAGATGGAACCATCAGTAATTGGTTGAATACCAACGATAGATTTAATACATGTGGATTTACCCGCACCATTAGGACCAAGGAAGCCAAACACTTCCCCACCTTTAACGGATAAGTTCACATTTTTAGCAGAATAGTAGTTATTTAAACCATACTTCTTTGAGAAATTCTTTAGCTCTAAACTAATACCAACATTTTCATCCATAGGTTTATCTAAGCTCCTTCCATTTAACGCCGACTTAAGGGCGAGTTTATCAATACGAATACCTTTCAATCTGTAATGTAATGCTTTATGTGAATCAGCGATATCAAACATCAACTGATAAATGAACCAAATACCAAATCCTATTAATGCATAAACGACATAATAGATCAGTTGATAGACAATATGCATGGTCATTGTACGACCATTAATTGTGAATGTAATAACTAAGTTATTAAAGATGTTCTCCGCCCATTTACCAAGCTTTTCTGCAATAAATGTGGAGTTAATAAAGAAATAGTCAGTGCCACTAATGGTGCCCATAGGAGTCGTTGTACCTTCTAAACCAGTGAAGACAGTGTTTAATGTGAGAACCACCATAAAGTAGGCGAGGAACCAAATAGAAGAGAAACCAAATTGCTTTAATTTTGGTCGATCAAATTCATATAAGGCTACGCCTAATAAAGGCATCATATAAGCACAGCAGTGGTTAATCCAGAAATACCAAACATTCGGATTAAGCACTAATAATGAATCACGATAGTCAGGCATTAGCATCGCTAAAACCGCACCAAAGACGTTAATAAAATATGTGAAATAGAATAAACGTTTTGTCCTAAAGATATAGCAAATAGGAAGCAATATCATCGCTAAGTTACATAAATGTAATGGCCATTCCCAAGGTCTAAGAATCGTGTCATATTTATGACCCACCATATAGGAGATCAATGTGCCTAATGAGATAAACACTAAGGAGTAATGAATCTTATCTTGGTGAGCGTTTCTTAAGCAGAAATAAACACTTAATGGAATGATGATACATGAAGTATATAAGAACACACGGTGAACAACACTGAAATCAATAACATTTCTGCCTAATGGGCCCATACCAAAGAAGAAGTGTGGTATGAAGCATGGCATGGTGAATAAGTTAATAAGAACACTAAAGACAATAACTTCAGCATAGGAGTGTTTGGAAATATGCACTTTGAAGTCTTTCGCTAAATAGAAAATAGCCAGTGATAATAAGCCGCCTATTTCAATAGGAAGCATGATGGATAAAACACTAGTGTGATTATCTCCTTGCATCATCATAATCATTGGATGTAAGGAAATCGCAGCCAATACTAAGATTGGTAAAGCAATATACTTAGTGTAGAACTTTGCAGTCTTAAAATATGACCAAGGTCTAAGTAACACTATTAACATTGCGGTGACTTCAAGCCACATAAAGATGTTACCAACAACACCAATGAATGGGTTGACCATTGCCCCATCATAGTTATTCGCACGGACCAAAGTGTAGAAATTGAAATTAGCGTCCACAAATTGCACATCGTTATAAGACATAAATCTCACAACGAAAA
>CAMIVH010000096.1 GCA_946401755.1 uncultured Caryophanales bacterium
TCAAATCTGGTGAAGTAACATTTGCTATCAGAGATACCGAAATCGGTGGCGTTAAGGTCAAAAAAGACGATTTCATCGGTATTTATGAAAAAGACATCGTTGTCGATAATCCAAATAAGCTCGAAACATTAATGACCTTACTCGAAAAGATGATTGATGAAGATTCAAGCATCATCACAATTCTTGTCGGTCAAGATGTCAATGATGAAGAAATGAACCAAGTCTCCGAAATGATCAGTGAAAGATTCTCTGATTTAGACTTAGATATTAGAAAAGGTGATCAACCAGTTTATTCCTTCCTCATCGGTGTTGAATAGACTATAAAAATATAAAGATAAAGACCACATTAAGAAGTGGTCTTTTTTCATGTTTTAATAAATTAAAAATAGTGGCATAATATAAGTGAACAAAACCGAAAGGAAAAGATATGAAAACAAGAATTAAACTCTTTTTTGCGCTTTCAGCAACCGCATTACTTTCTTTAACATCTTGTAATGCTCCTAAGTATGCAGACGAGACAGATGAAGCAATTATTAATCAGTTAGAAGTCGTCAATCGTGAGGATGGCGTTTATGGTAACATCTATCTTCCAACTGAAATTGAAGGCGCCACTGTTTCATGGAAAAGTAGCAATCAAAAAGTCATCGATGCTAATGGCAACGGTGAAATGGCTCCAGGTATTGTCCATAGACAAGGCCAAGATACAACAGTTAAATTAACCGCGGTTATTGATAAGAACGGCGAAAAGACTAAATACGAACAAGAAGTCAACGTTAAAGCTGCTGCTCCAGCCATCGCTGATGAAGATTATGAAGCCTATTTATTCGGTCACTTCGTTGGTGAAAGTTATGGTAAAAACGAAGGTGGTCAAAAGATTGCCACTGGTGAACAAATGTTCTTTGCACTCGCTGATGTCGGTGAAGGCTTAAAGTTCAAAGATATGAACGGTTCCACAATGAATAACTTAAAACCAGTCTTATCCAGTAAGATTGGCGAACGTGGTGTTAGAGACCCATATATCTGCCGTTCACCTGAAGGTGATACATTCTATTTAATCGCTACAGACTTATCAGTCTATACAAGAGGCGGTTGGAACAATAACGCTGGTCAAGCTACTAAGACAGGTAGTCACTCCATCATCCTTTGGGAATCTCATGACTTAGTCAATTGGACCGAAGAAAGATTAATTGAAGTCGCTGCTCCTAATGCTGGTATGGCTTGGGCTCCTGAAATGACCTATTGTGAAGAAACTGGTTCATATTACATCTTCTTCTCTTCAACAGTAATTGATGATGTGAGCAAAGGTGTTAACGCTAAAATCTTAGAAAGAGACTGTGTCTATTTCACAACCACAAGAGACTTCCATCACTTCACTGAAACTAAGAAATTCATCTCCAACATCAAATATCCTGATGGATATACAAATAGAGAAGAAACTGATGCTGACGCTATTAATAATGATTATCGTAAAGTTATTGATGGTTCTGTCATGAAGATTGGTGAATATTATTACAGTGCCTGTAAAGATGGTGGTAATAACGAAAACCATGGTGGTATTAGAATCCAAAGAACAAAATCACTTCTTCCTCAAGAACAAGAAAGACCAGATGGCCTTTATGAAGAAGCAGTTCAATGGGAATTTGTCCAAAACTTAGCCGATGTTGGTTTCAAAGCTGAAGGTAGAGACGCTAACAATAAATGCTTAGAAGGCCCAGAATGGTTCTACCTCAACCAAGCAGACAGAAAAGATCCAAACGTTCCTGAAATCGGCTTAATGGCGGACTTCTATGCCAATACAAGTATTGGTTACATCCCATGGGCCACAACCGATGTTGAAGATATCAATAATGCTAATGGTTCTTGGAGACAACTTGCTAAGAATACAGAATTCAGTTGGGACTCTCAAACTAAACGTCATGGTACAATCCTCAGAATTACTGAAGAAGAAGCCAATAGACTTAAAGAAGCTTATCCAATCGCAAAGTAATATAAAATATCAAACAAATAGATTAGAGGCCTTAAAAAGCCTCTTTTCTTTATATCTATAATTATTCATAATTAAGTCATGGAAAAACTCACAAAGTCACCAAGGCTCAATTACCTTTTAGGAGGAATGGACATCTTTACTCCATACGATGTGATTAATCATTTGCCACATCGTTATGATGATTATTCCTTTAGTGATGAAAAAGCGATTCAAGACAAACAAAGAGTCGTGCTTTTTGGTAAGGTCATTTCTGTTCCAAGAGTAGTGCCTTCTAAAACGGTAACCGTTCTTACTTTTGACTTTATGAGTCGAAATAGAAAGTACTATAAAGTAGTTTTCTTCAATCAACCATACCTCGCAAAAACAGTCAAAATTGATGAAGAATATTCCATCATTGGCACCTTCAATCTTAAAAGAAATGAAGTCGATGGTATGAAAATGATTAAAGGAGAAGTACCACCTGAAGAGAGGTTAAAGCCAGTTTATTCTCTTCCACGTGATTTCCAAAACTATTTATTCGCTAATCTAGCGGAGAAGTCTTTAAAACAATTAGAAGGCAAAATCTTCTCACTTGTTCCATATGACTATTTAAGAAAATATCGTTTAGTTAATAAAGAACAGGCTCTTAATTGGGCCCATCATCCTCATAGTTATCAAGAAATTCAACAAGCACTCCGTCATTTAAAATATGAAGAAGCATTACTTTTCTCTCTTAAAAACCAATTAATTAGAGAAAGTAACAAGTCGTTATCCAAAATCAGAAAAGAACCAATTGATTTAGATATATGTCAACCGTTTTTAGATACCCTCCCTTATAAATTGACTGAAGACCAAGTCGTTGCTTCAAAAGAAATTATTGAAGATATGAACCAAAATGGTCTCATGTATCGTTTATTGCAAGGTGATGTTGGTACAGGTAAGACTTTAGTGTGCTTTGTCGCTATGTATGCAAATCATTTAAGAGGTGATCAAGCCGCTTTGATGGCGCCTACTGATGCTTTGGCTAGACAACATTACGCTAATGCATTAAAGCTCTTCAAAGACACAAAACTTAAGATAGCTTTGTTATTAGGTTCGACACCTGCTAGTGAGAAAAAACAAATCAAAGCGGATTTAAAAGAAGGTTATATCGATATTATCATTGGTACCCATGCTTTATTCACAAAAGATACCATTTATTCATCCCTTGGTTTAGTGGTTATTGACGAACAACATAGATTCGGTGTTAACCAAAGAATTGCCCTCGCAAGCAAAGGCGATCACGCTGACTTATTAATGATGTCCGCGACTCCAATTCCTCGTTCCCTAGCGTTGACTCTTTATGGTGATTTAGATATCTCCACCTTGTATACATTCCCTGCAACAAAAAGAGATGTTAAGACTGTCATCATGAACAGTGAAAACGAGAAGATCTTTAAGGCGATTGATTATGCTTTAAGCAATA
>CAMIVH010000097.1 GCA_946401755.1 uncultured Caryophanales bacterium
ACTACTTACTTTCATATCTGCACCAAAGATACCTGTGGCAATTGGACCAAACTTAGCTTCTAGTTGTTTATTGAAATAAGCATAGAGTTCTTTAGCCTGATCAGGCTTCATTGCATTGACAAATGATGGTCTTCTACCACCTGACGTATCCGCATATAAAGTGAATTGACTGACTGACATAATTTGCCCTTTAACATCGTAAAGAGACAAGTTTGTAAGACCTTTTTCGTCACAGAAAACACGAAGTGATAGAATCTTATCAATCATCTTATTGACGATAGTTTCATTGTCTGTATGAGTGAATCCCACGAGTAAGCAAAAGCCACGGTCAATTTCAGAATAGACCTTGTTATCGATTGTGACTGATGCGTTTAATACTGTGGTTAAAACAACTCTCATATTATTGGATAATTTCCATAACTACTTTTGGCTTAGCCACAAATTCTTTAGTAATCTTATAGGCATTAGCGACCACTTCGGTTTCTTGATTGATTACATCAATACCCTTATTGGTGTGTAAGTAGCAAAGAGGTTCACCTTTCTTAACTTGGTCACCAACTTTCTTCACAAGCATAATGCCCGCGGACATATCGATGACATCATCAAGAGTTTCTCTACCACCACCTAAACGGCAGCTAGATAAACCGATTTCTAAAGCATCTAATTCTTTGATATAGCCATCTTCTTTGGCTAAGATTGGAATAATCTTTTTAGCTAATTCAAACTTCTCTGGATGGAGAATATATTCAACATCGCCACCTTGGGCTTTGACCATTTTCACAAATAAGTCGAAAGCGGAGCCATCTTTAACAACTTTTTCAAGCATGGCTTTGCCTTCTTCATAGTTTTTAGCGATGTGAGCTTGTTCAAGCATGACCGCACCACCTTCATAGCAAAGTTCCATTAAATCTTCTGGACCATTACCATGTAACGCAGCGATAGCTTCTTTAACCTCTAATGCGTTACCAACTGCTAAACCTAAAGGTTCGTTCATGTTAGATAAAACCGCACGGGTATCACGTTTTAAACCATTGCCAATTTTGACCATTAATTTGGCTAAAGTTCTCGCTTGATCGATGTCTTTCATAAAGGCACCATTACCTAAGGTAACATCTAAAAGAATAGCATCTGTTCCAGCGGCTAACTTCTTAGACATAACAGAAGCGGCAATTAATGGGATAGACTCAACTGTACCTGTCACGTCTCTAAGAGCGTACATCTTTTTATCAGCAGGCACTAAGGATTGGGTTTGACCAACAATCGCAATGCCAATATCGTTAACTTGTTTAATAAAGCGATCACCACTGACTTGAATAGATAAGCCAGGGATGGATTCTAATTTATCTAAGGTGCCACCAGTATGGCCTAAACCACGACCACTTAATTTAGCGAAAGTTGCACCACAAGCGGCCACCATTGGTCCAAGGACCAAGGATGTTTTATCACCAACACCACCTGTGCTGTGTTTATCAACTTTAACACCTCTAAGAACGCTTAAATCAAGAGTCTCACCAGAATGCTCCATTAAATCAGTTAAATTAATAACTTCTTCTTCAGTCATTCCTCTAAAAAGGATTGCCATATTCATCGCACTGACTTGATAGTCTGGGATTTCTCCTTTGACATATCCATTAATCCAAAATGCGATTTCTTCACGGCTTAAAGCATGACCTTCACGTTTTTTAATGATTAAATCTACCATTCTCATAAGAAACACCTCACTTTTTAATATACCATAAAAAAGGATTTTTTATAATAACGTTTGAATCATATAAATGCAAGCACTAAATTCTAATAAAAGGTCCATGCCTCTGTAGCATGAACCATTCGTTTATTTAGATAAGTTATCAGTATAGGCTTGGAATTGTGCCGCCTTATACGAGATGTACTCAGGATACATAGCTTCCAAAGCTTTCTTTTGCTCACTCATTGTTTCAGGAAGAAATTCCCATATTGGGTAGCTTTCCTTCTGCTGAAGGAATGTTGCTGTTGTTTGTGATGCCATACTCGCTAACTTTGGAACAACATCAACAATTGATGGGAAGCTTAATCCTGGATGAGTATTTGGAATATAACCGCTCATAGTAACCTGATTGATATGTTCAGAAACTTCTGTTTCGTTCATTCCAAGATAACCAGCGACAGTGAATTGCTTTTTTGCTTCGAGTTCCTCAACTGTTCTGGACTTAATACCTGCCATGAAGGCAGAATCAATCGCATCTTGTAAATCTCTATTCAAATATTTATTAATATCCTTTGTTGATGTATTAATGCAGCAACGGAAACTAAGATCAATACCATAATCGCAAGTCCACATCACATGAGTCCCATATTCTTTGAATAATTTGAAGTAATCTTCACTTTTTTGACTGGCATAAGCATCGTTAACTGTTTTAATAAAGCCATCTCTTAGATGATTAACGAATTTATTCTTTTGACTTTTATAATCACCAATTGTATGACGGTAATATGACGCTGTAGCAAAGCCTTCATAAACAGCTGCGCTTTTATGATTACGTTTGGTGAATATATATTCTCTTTCAAGTTCGGCCTTGTAATGGTAATAAGGAATTTCAATATTTGTGTCTAAATCCCCAAAAGTGTCAACCTCAATAGAATCGCTAATGAAAAAGGAACTCATAGTAATTAGAGGTTTATGACTGAAAGATGTATAAACGAGACTTGATTGCATTCCGCTACTCAGCCAATCGAGATCAAAGATACCAAGTCTGCTTGATTCAGAATCACCACTGTTTGTGGAGTTACATTCTGTGATATCAAATGTTTGTCCCGCTCTTGTATACATACCATCATTTGTGATTCTAGGTAATTCAAAAGCTTCGGCATGAAAACTATAAGGGGTACTAGTTGTAACTGAAGAATCAGAATTACGTTCATTCACTAAATTTGTTTGAGTGTCACTAGATGAGACTTCCTCGTTAGAAGATGTAGATTCAACACTATTAACACTGCTAGTGTTTTCTTCCTTAAACGATGATGTAGTTTCTTCATTATTGTTAGCACATCCCACAATTAACAAAGGAACGATGAGTAATAAGCTTTTCTTAAATGACATTTTAGATACCTCCTTATAAATCTGCTACATAGTAGCACCTGTATAAGGATAAAGTTTTTAAATATAAACATAAAGAAAAATAGAAAAAATCTTCTCCATATCGTAATTTTTTATCATTTTTTGATAGTTTTTCTATAGATTCAGCACGTTGTAATTATTTATCTAATTGATATAAGATTATCTCGTGGAATTTTTAAATCATTTAAAAACATATCTAAACGATGAAGAAATAACTAAACTTGCTAAGTCTCTAGAAGAAGATAGCAAGCACGCTTTACTTTTGAATGAAGAAAAGATGAGTGTGGACACTCTTCTTGGTATTTATCCTAACT
>CAMIVH010000098.1 GCA_946401755.1 uncultured Caryophanales bacterium
GTTTGTTTTTCTGGATGTCTAATCTTCGCTAAGCAAGTTTCGGCAAGTCTTTTTAAAGCCATTTTACGGCCACTGACTTTACCCGCGACTTCGATCTTAGATTTATTGCTACCTTTTAAGATGAATTTAATTCTTAAGAAATTGATGAACTTCGCTAATAAAGCGGAGACTCTTCCTTTCTTGATGAGATATTTGATATCACCAACCGTGAATTCACTTCTTACTTGGAATTTGAACTTTTCGCATTCATAGCAAAGATCTTTAAAAGACATACCCTTCTTGACTAATTCGTAGGCATGAAGTGCTTGTAAGCCTTCACCAAAGCCCGCGGTTGCACTATCAACGATATAGACAACTTCTTTACCTTGTTCTTTGTTAATTGTGTCTCTAGCGATACACGCTGAGTTATATGTTCCTGAAATACCTTTAGCCATGACAAAGCAAATGATTTGATGGCCTTCTTCAACGTCTTTTCTAAATGCTTCTTCATATGTATAAGGAGTGACTTGAGAAGTATTAATACTACTACCTTCACGCATCTTTTGATAAAAAGAGTGAGAGAATTGGTCAACGTTAATATCATCTTCATAGCATTGATAGATTTTTTCATCGATAGTTAACGACATATTGACCACTTTGATTTCAGCGTTTCTTTTTTCGATAATGTCTTTGAATAGATTGCTACCCGCATCAGCATAAATTTTAATTGCCATAAGCGTTCCTCCTTTTTGCCGTGAATATAGTATGAAAAGAAGAGACATTAATAAATCTATTTATAAAAAAGATTACTCTATTAGGAATAATCTTTACTCTACTGAGTTAATTTGTTTTGATAGATTACTACGTAATCTTTATGCTAAATTGCCTGCGATTACATAGTCTAAAAGTAAATCACGAGCGAATAAGAATGGATCGTGATATTCTTCCACGACTGTGAGCTTATTAGGGGCATAATCAGAGCAATAGTTATCACAAACGATGTAATAAGTATCGTTTTGATTAATCGCATCTTTATTTTCATTACCGTAATCTGAGTAAGTGATGAAATAGTTTTCATTATCAGTCTCAGTGAAACGTGATTTCAAATCACTACCCTTTAAGGAACATAACTGAATGGTGTTATCAAATGGGAAGAGATTGAAGATATCAGCATAGCTGACTTCACCCGCGCCTAAATGATATGGAGAACGGCAAGAAAGATATCCACCACCAAGGAAGATATTGTATTTCTCTTTCCATTCATCTAAGCCAACTTGTAAATATAATTGGCTGACTAATTGTCTTAAATCTTCGGAATATAAACGTTTACTAACGTTTCCGATTGGTTCTCTAGCGTTACCAATGATATCTTTATATTTTTCAAATAAAGCTTCACTTCTAGTTTCTGGCTCCGCTTTCTTAGTGTAGTCATGAGTAAAGATGCTTTTGATATCAGTGACTTTAAATGTGTCATTTTTAGTGTCGACTTCTAGTTTTGCGTAAGAGAAGCTATTGTTATAGCCCGCTCCTTGGAGGTGATAGACACCTTTACTATCTTTTCTAATGTAGTTTTTATGTGTATGACCTTCAAAAACGATATCGACATATTCTTTACTTAATTCGACATTATAGGCTGAATCATCATCGTGGATGGAATAGATAACTATATCACATCCTTGTTCTTTTAATGATTTAGCCTCATATTTCACTAGGGAATCTAATTCTGTACCAGTTTTAAAATAAACGTCTTTGACTTTAGAAGCAGCGATTGAGGAATAGCAGTCCCCTATCGCACCGATGATACCAACTTTCACACCATTCTTTTGGACGATAACGGATGGTTGACAGTAATCTGGTCTTTCATTAGTGGAACGATTATAGACATTAATACCAAGGAATGGGAAATTAGCGATTGCAGCGTTTTCTCTAATGCGTTCTTCACCCCAGTCAAATTCATGGTTGCCTAAGGTCATAGAGACAAAGCCTTGTTCACTCATCCAATCAGTCACTAAGAAACCTTTGGTTAAGTTACTTTCTGCGGAACCTTGCCACATATCACCTTGTGATAAGATGATGGTATTTAACTTATTATTAGTGACTTCATTAACAACAGAAGCGGTTTTAGAAATACCTAAACCTGTTTCACTATCTAAGGTATTACCATGGAAATCATTAAAACCCACGATTTGAAGAGTGACAATTCGTGGATGTCCTTCATAGGATTCAGAGTTAACTTGATCATGAACTCCACAACCCGCTAAAGAGAATAAGATAAACAACGTGCTAAAGATAGTCGCTAAAGGTTTCTTCATATGTGGTAATTGTAATACATTTTTTTATTTTTACAAATAAATATACTTATTGGTTTGTTTTATGGACTTTTCTAGAGTGAATAAATATCATTACTGCTTCAAACGCTAAAAATAGCGCAAAGAAGATAATAGTTAGCACTACAATCGTAGTCCTTGTTTGATAGATATCTCTTAACAAGAAACCCATCAAAAAGCTTGTCCCATTAGCAGCAATAGCGAACAACAACACCTTCCAAAACTTGAAGCGCATAAATAAGAATATTATCAGGGCCTCCACAAGTGTTGTTCCTATTTCATAGGCAATTAGAACGATATTATATGTGTTAATATCACTAATACTAAGCAAGATGAAATTCATTGTGGTGTTTAAAACTAGATTCGCAATTGATACCACGAGGAATAGCTTGATATCGCCCCATTTAAGAAACATATAGATTACTGTTTCAATTAAAAGAGTGAGTGATAATGGAAATAAAATAATCCAAGGCATGCCATTATTATAGCAAAAAGAAAACGCTCATTACGAGCGTCTCTATTTAATTACCAAGTGAGGTTAGCGTTACCTGTATCGGTTTTAATATCACACAAACCACCACTTGTTTCTTTTGGATAAGTGCCACGACCTGTACCAGAGTCGAAATAGACAATCTTTGGTGATAAGAAATTACCTCTTACATCGCCAGTATCTGTTTCAATCTTTAAGCTAGCAGCATCGCTATCTTTGAAGATCACATCACCTGTTGTGGTTTTGATGTCCATTTTGTTAGTCGCAATAGCGTTTGTTAATTTAACACCACCTGTACTCGCTCTAACATTTAAGTCTACACATTGCACATCTTCAAGGGTTGCACCACCGATAGAATGTTTCACTGAGAGGTTTTGACATTTGATTGTTCTAACCTTAGAAGAGCCAGTTGAACCTTCAATATGAGCATCACCTGTGGCTTCGATTTCTGTACCATTGAAGCTACCTGTGCTTGTTTTAGCGTTTAAGTTAGCGCACTTTAAGTTTTCAATATTTAATGAACCAGTAGAAGCTTCAGCTTTAACATCGCCTGTCACTTCAGTGTTTTTAACTATGACACTACCAGTGGAGGCTTTA
>CAMIVH010000099.1 GCA_946401755.1 uncultured Caryophanales bacterium
CAATGGTCGGAACGATCAGATTTGAACTGACGACCCCTTCCACCCCAAGGAAGTGCGCTACCAAGCTGCGCTACGTCCCGATGACGTAATGTCATTATACACGCTTTACTAGTAACGTTTGATAACTTTCTCGATATTGTGGTCGGTAATGAGGTCGATATGGTCAAAGAATTCCTCTTCTTCTTTATCAGGCATTTCAAAAGCGTCGATTAGCTTTAATAAAGCACATTCAGGAATTGGATATTCTCTTTCTTTATTTTGTTTAATAACTAAGTCTCTATCGATATGGAAGACTATTAAATCAATCTCATCATATAGTTCTCTATATGGCTTGATTAAATCTAAACGATATTCCTTCTTTGCGTTAGTGGCGTCTAAAATAACTATGCCTTCTTTATCTTCACTATAGGTTTTGATAAGTGAGTAAAAGATTTTCCACACTAAAGGGTCTTGGCTTAAGTCTTGTTGGTTGCCACAGATTTCTTTTCTAATTTGGTCACTACTAATGATATAAACATGTTTTTCTTTATCTTCCCTTAAGGCATTAGAAAAATAAGATTTACCACTACCAGGAACACCAGAAAGAACAACTAAATAATTCATAATACTAAAAATAGGCAAAGAAAAAGTGAATTGTTCGAATCCACTTTTTTGTTTTTCTTATTTTGCTAAACGCTTTTCAACTTCAGCGTTTACATCGCCGTCTTGCATAGCGACGTCAAGTAAAGCAATAACATCTTCTTCGGTGAGAAGACCACTCTTTACGACTTTACGTGTGGCTTTCTTTAAGTCTTTCTTAATGACTTTTAATAAAGCTTCGTTTTCTTTTCTCACAGCAATTTTTCTTTTAACACTGCTTAAAAGAGCATCTGGCACGTATTGGGAAATGATTTTCTTTCCTTCACGCCATTGACGATAACAATATGTATGACCGCTAATTTGTTTAACGGAGATATAGCCGCATGGTAAGTTGGCAATGTTCTTTTGCACTTGCGCGTATTCATCTACGATTTGCACAAGAGCTTCTACTTCTCTTAGATCTTTTTTCATAAACAAATATTTCCTTAACCTACGATAAAATTATATAAAAAATATTTTATTGATGTCAACAATTCTTTTGTTGGTTAAATGTTACAAAAAAGGTGATGTATACATCACCTCTTAAATTGTTTGGTTCGAATGAATCTTAATTAGTCTTTAATCACTTCTTTTACTACTGATGCAAGGGAAGCGGCCTTTTCCAAATTGTTTGGAAGGAAGATTTTTGTCGCTTTACCATCTGCAATCTTAGCGAGAGATTCATAGTATCTTAATGTGACGACTGGATCTGTTGGTTTAGAAGCATTGAGCATCTTAAGACCTTCAGCTTCAGCTTCTCTAACGGCACGGATACCATCAGCTTCCGCTTGTTTAACTTTTCTTAAGGATTCAGCTTCACCTTCAGCGCGTAAGATAGCCATTTGTTTTTCGGCTTCAGCGGTAAGGATTTGTGATTGTTTTTGACCTTCGGCCACGAGAATCGCGGATTGTTTTTGACCTTCAGCGAGAAGGACTTTTTCTCTCTTTTCACGTTCCGCTCTCATTTGTTTTTCCATGGCTTCACGGATATCTTTTGGAGGAAGAATGTTCTTCACTTCAACACGGTTAACTTTAATACCCCATGGGTCTGTGGCTTCATCAAGAATCTTTCTCATTTTTTCGTTGATTAATTCTCTAGAAGTTAAGCATTCATCGAGTAAAAGTTCACCGATGATATTTCTTAATGTGGTCGCGGATAAATAGTTAATAGCGGCCATTGGGTTTTCAACACCATAGGCATATAACTTCGCATCTGTGACAACATAGAAGACAACGGTATCAATTTGCATTGTAACGTTATCTTTTGTAATAACGGATTGAGGTTCGAAGTCTCTAACTTGTTCTTTCATAGAAACTCTAACAGCGATTCTATCAAAGAATGGCATTAACATATGCATACCAACACCCCATGTTGTGCGGTAAGCACCAAGTCTTTCAACGATGACTTTTTCTGTTTGTTTAACAATCTTAATGTTGCAAATGATGATTAAAATAAAGATGAATATTAATACTGATAAAATGATTAATAACGCAGTTACTACTGGTGGCATTTTATTTATCCTCTACTTTCCTAACTAATAATTTGTTACCTTGAATGGCAACGACTTCCACAATGCTTTTGACAGCGATTGTTTCTTTTCCGTTTGTGCTAATGGCGGTCCAAAGGACATCATTTAGTCTACAAACACCTGGTTCAAAAGGTTTAATCTCTTCTTCTAATAAACCTCTTTTACCTACTAAGCTATCAACATTGGAGCTGATAACGTTGTTCTTTTTCGAATACTTTAGCGATAACGGTCTTAACGCTATTAATGTGATCGCACTCACAACCACAAACACTATTACTTGCACCCACCATGGAATTGTTACACCCGGAATGAGTGAGAATAATGAGAGCACTAATGAGACTAATGCCCCAGCGGCAAACCAAATCGATACTAATGCTGGACCCATGCATTCAACTATCACCATGATAATCATAATGCCGAGCCAGATAGCCCACATCCAATCTTCAAATGGCATACTACTTTTCTCCTGTCTTTATGGTTAGGACGTTTTCCACACTGTCCCAAGTGGTTTCAAATTGTGTTGGTTTATTAGTGAATGGAATTCTTAAGGCCTCGCTAATTTGCTTGAGTAATTGCACGGAAGAAATACGGGCGAAACTCTTATGGAATTCGATCTTGAGTAAACAACATTCATCTAAAGCACCAGATTCAACGACTTCTTTAGTAAGTGGTTGAATGACAACATTATTCTTATCATCCATACCGACTTGTACTTTATAGGCTGTATCTAATGGATACATTGCAGTCGTATTTAATGTGATGTTATTTGCGTAAAATGACGCGACACCATTACGGTCTTTAACATTAAACCATTTAATCATAAAGAACCTCCTTACCAACAATATACATAAAAATACATTGATATTCAATATTATTCTTTATTTATTTTAAATTTAGATGTTAGCAAAGAAAAAAGACGACACTTTCGCATCGTCTTTATTGTTTTATTGTTTGGGATTAGAGACCGAATTTTTTGATTCTTTCTAATCTGGCTTTCGCGTAATTTTCACACTTTGTTAAGAGTTCTTCAGCGTTTGCTGGGTTGACACGTGGAAGTTGTGAGAATCTTGTTTCAGTCATGACGAAGTCTCTTAACTTGCTGAAGTCTGGATCCTTCATATCAAGTGTTAACGCTGGTTTGCCTTCAGCTTCATTACGTGGATCGTATCTGAAGATTGGGAAGTAACCACATTCAACGGCTAATCTTTCTTGTCTCATGGAGTTAGCAAGACCGCCTTT
>CAMIVH010000100.1 GCA_946401755.1 uncultured Caryophanales bacterium
AAAACAGTCCTAATTGCTTTCATAACGAAATAATTATATTATTTTCGTGTGAGTTATAAAAGATGAAAGATGGATTCTTATTAATCGATAAAGAAAGTGACTATACTTCTCGTGATGTTTGCAATATCATCGCTAAGATTTTCGACGCTAAAAAAGTAGGCCATGCAGGAACGCTTGATCCTTTTGCGACCGGCCTATTAATCGTGGCGTTAAATAATGCGACTAAGACACTCACTTATATCGAAGGCCAATATAAGAGTTATGAAGCCACTTTGTTGCTTGGTAAAAAGACCAGTAGTGGCGATCTCACCGGTGAAGAGATTGAATCAAAAGACATACCTAACATCACCAAAGAAGATGTTAAAAACATCTTTAACTCACTGATTGGTGAATCAGAACAAACAGTGCCAAAGACTTCCGCGGTGCATGTAAACGGCCGTAAGTTATATCATTATGCCCACCTCAATCAAGAAGTCGAACTACCAAAAAGAACCATCGATATTAAAGAGTTAGAATTACTGGAATTTAATCTTCCAGTTATTAGGTTTAAAACTACGGTTTCTAAGGGTACTTACGTTAGAACCTTAGGGGAAACAATCGCGGAGAAATTAGGCACAGTGGGTCATTTAACCGCGCTAAGAAGAACAAGTATCTTAGATATCGATGTTAGCAAAGCTAAAACCATCAAAGAATTGAATGAAAGTTGCTTAATTCCTACAAGTGAAATCATCCAAAAATTCTTACCTTTGATGTACTTACCAAACGAGACCGAATTAAAGAAAGCCAAACATGGTGGAAAGCTCTCGATTAAATTATTCCCAGAAATTCTAGATTTATTCTGTGTTATTGATGATAAAAAAACCGCTATCGCTATTTATAAATATAGCGAATTAGGGTATTATGAATGTGTAAGAGGTATTAATCGTGAAGATAATTGAGTTCGATATCACTAATACTCCACTTAATGATAAAGACCTTGTTCTCTGTTTAGGCTTCTATGACGGCCTACATCTTGGTCATCAAGAACTAATTCAAAAAGCCCTAGATACCGGACTCCCAGTGGGGGTCATGACTTTTGATATCGCCCCAAGAGTGCTTCTTGGTAAAAAGGAAAACTACTGTATCACATCCACCTTTGATAAAGCGGACATCCTTGAAGATATGGGTGTTAAATTCTTATATCTCATGCATTTTGATATGGAGACATTAAAAGTCACCAAAGATGAATTCATTAACCGTGTCTTGAAACCACTTAACCCAAAGAAAATCTTCGTTGGTGATGACTATAGATTTGGTACCGGTGGTGAAGGTAACGCGGAATATTTAAAGCGTTATTTTGATGTTGAAATCATCCCATTAAAACGTATCGATGATATCAAAATATCTTCAAAGAAGATAAGAGAATATATTGAAGCGGGCCAAATGGAAAAAGCCTCCTATTTATTAGGTAGAGATTACCGTATCAGTGGTCTAGTCGTAGAGGGCAATCATAACGGTCAAAAGATTGACTTCCCAACCGCGAATTTAGACCTCTATTATCCATACGTCTTCCCTAAAGAAGGCGTCTACATGGGTTATGCCTATTTCTTAAATCGTAAAAGAAAAGCGATGATTTGTGTTGGTACCCATCCAACAATTAATCAACTTTTAAAACCAATCATCGAAGTCCACATTATTGACTTCAACGAAGTCCTTTATGGTAGAGAACTTTATGTTGATTTTGTCTCATATATGCGACCAATTAAACAGTTCGCCTCTATGGATGAACTTAAAGAACAATTATTAAAAGACGAAGAAAAAGCAAAAAACACTTTGCAATAAACTAAAAAGAATATAAAATATTCATTGCGACTTTTCCCTAGGATAAACGAGTCCCTAACGTTGTTCCCGGAGATAAGTTAAGAATTTAATTAGGAGGGTATTTCAATGGCGTTAACCAAAGAAAGAAAAGCCGAGCTCGTTAAAAAGTTTGGTAAAAACGAAAAAGACACTGGTTCTGTTCAAGTTCAAGTTGCCTTATTAACCGAACAAATCCAAGCTTTAACCGCTCACCTAAAGAAGAATCATAAAGATGCCGCTAGCAAACGTGGCTTAATGATTCTCGTCGGTCAAAGACGTAGCTTATTAGACTACTTAGTCAGAACCGATCGTGAAGCTTATCTTAAATTAATCGTTGAATTAGGTTTAAGAAAATAGTTATTCACAACTAGGAAAGAAGACCGCTGAAAAGCGGTTTTTTCTTACCTCTTTTTGTTATTTATAAAGCGATATAACACAGTTAATCCAAATGAGAAAGCAAAGAAGCCAATGATGAATAAGGCTAAGACACCAACGCCAAATCTCATTAAGCCATAAATGTCATATGTTAAGTCAGTATGTCCGTGTTCATCTAGGTGTGTATACACATTGATGATGTACATAATGCCGTATAAGAAAACAGGGAGAATACCAAGAAAACAGTAGGGGAATTTAATCTCCTTTTTCTCTTCAAAAAATACGAATGAAATAATCGCTAGAATTGGAGTTGTTAAGTGATTGAATAAGTTGTTATTGATATAAAGTCTCCACCAGATAGAACCAAGCTGTGGAGCTAGATATGTTGCAGTGATAATAAAGGTAATAGAAATCTCCGCAACTGCGAGCAATTTGAGAATAAACAATACCAAAGGTATTGTGTTGTCTTTCTTAATTAGTCTATATAAAGCGCATACTAAGCAAACTAGACCTACGAAGATATTACTTAATCCCGTAAAAGTCATGAAAATTGGAATGCCCGCTAAGCGCGGATAATCGCCCATAAATCGCACATCAAAAACAGAAAATGAGATGCCTAGACACATGAATAGGAATACCAAAAAGTCGATGACGATTACTGGGATATATTTCTTACTTTTCATATAACTATCATAGCACGTTTATTTTTAACTAAAAGCAACGCTTTTTCACTTTTTGGATGTTTTTTGCATTAAATGTTTAACTATGTTAACGCTTAATGTATAATAGCAACGATTAAGATTTAAAAAAGAGGTAAAAAAATGAAAAGAGTATTCGAATTAGAATTCGAAGGAAAGAAGTTCGTTGTTGAAGCCGGCGAAATCGCTAAACAAGCTGATGGCGCTGTCTTAGTCAGATTAAACGAAACAGTAGTTCTTTCCACAGCGTGTTGCTCAGATGAACCTAAAGAAGGTGATTTCTTCCCATTAACAGTTGGTTATGAAGAAAAGCAATACGCAGTTGGCAAAATTCCTGGCTCATTCTTAAGAAGAGAAGGCCGTGCAGGGGAACATGCCACCTTAACCGCGAGACTCATTGACCGTCCAATTAGACCAATGTTCTCCGAAGGCTTCCGTAACGAAGTCCAAATCGTCAACAC
>CAMIVH010000101.1 GCA_946401755.1 uncultured Caryophanales bacterium
GATGTTGTTAAAGAATTAATTGAAAGAGAATTAGGAAGAAATGGACAAGTCTTCTTCTTACATAACAATATCGCTACTTTATATAACCGTGTAGCAACATTACAAAAGGCATTACCGAACGTTCACATTGGTGTAGCACACGGTAAGATGGATAGAGAAGACATCGGAGATGTCATGATGCGCTTCTATGAAGGTGAAATCGATGTCTTAGTGTCTACATCTATTATTGAAAACGGTATTGATGTTCCTAACGCGAATATGATTATCGTTGAAGATAGTGAAAACTATGGCTTATCACAGTTATATCAAATCAAAGGAAGAGTTGGTCGTTCTTCTAGAATTGCCTATGCTTACTTAATGTATAGTGAATACAAAGTATTAAACGAAAAAGCCCAAAAGAGATTAAAAGCTCTTCAAGACTTTACTGAACTTGGTAGTGGTTATAAGATTGCTCAACGTGACTTAATGATTAGAGGCGCTGGTGACATCTTAGGTCCAGAACAAGCGGGCTTTATTGATTCCATTGGCCTTGATATGTATATCAAGTTATTAAACGACGCGGTTAAGGAAAAGATGGAAGGCAAAGTCGAGGAAGAAGAAATCGAGATCAATCCAACCTTAGATATCGATGCCTATATTCCAAATAGCTATGCTAAAGAAGGCGATAAGATTGAACTTTATCAAGAAATCTTACACGCACCAACTTTATTTGAATTAGAAACAATTAAAACAAAGACTAGAGATGTTTATGGCCGTCTTCCTGAAGAAGTTGAATCATTATTTGCGAAACGTAGTATCGACCTATTAACTAAAGAGGCTCATGTTTTGAAACTACAAGACAAAGCAAAGTTTGTGGAAATCAACTTAGGTGATGAATATATTAATATCAAAGGTATTGGTAATATTTTATTCGAAGCATTAATTCCATTTTTAGCGTTTGTTAAAATCAGTTATGCTAGTAATGTCTTTAGAATCGTGCTTAATAAAGGTAAGAACTGGGTTTATGACCTAGAAAATATCCTTAAGAGTTTAATGGAAATACAGAATCATTTCGTAGTAAAGGAAATCAATTAAAATGCGTTTAGATGTCGTACTAAAATTATCAGGTTTAATTAAAAGAAGAACGGTCGCAAAAGAGCTTGCAGAGCGTGGTCGTATTTTGATTAATGATCGTGTTGCAAAACCATCAAGTGAAGTCCGTGAAGGAGACCGTTTAGAACTACATTTAGGTAACCGTGTTTTAATCGTCGAAATCAACTTCATCGAAAGATTCAAAAAGGAATTTCCAACATATAAAGAGATCCTCACAACAAAGGTAAATAGCGATGCTTAATCTTGATAAAAATCTCAAATATCTTCTTGCGTGTTCTCATGGTCCAGACTCAATGGCCCTTTTCTACATGCTTAAAGAAGAAGGTTATAACTTTGCAGTCGCTCATGTTAACTATCATCTCCGCGAAGAAAGCAATCTAGAGCAACAACAATTAGAGGCCTATTGTGATAAAACAGGTGTCCAATTATTTGTCAAAGATGTTGATGAATATTTAGGCAATAATAACTTAGAAGAAAAGTGCAGAGTGATCCGCTACTCATTCTTCAAAGAACTCGTTAATAAAAATGGCTTCGATGCCGTCCTAATTGCGCACAATCAAGATGACCTCATTGAAACCTACTTAATGCAAAAAAGGCGGCAAAACTTGGTTCAATTTTTCGGAATTAAAGAAAAACCTATCATTTTTGACGTAAAAATCATCCGTCCTTTACTTAGCTATTCCAAACAAGAATTATTAATGTTCTGTGACCTAAATAAAGTGGAATATTCCATTGATAAGACAAACTTAGAAGACGTCTTTTTACGCAATAAAATCAGACACCAAATCGTAGAGAAAATGGATAAAAGAGATCGTCAAAAAATCTTAAAAGAAGTTGATGAAGAAAACGCAAAACTCGCGATTATTAATGAAAAGATTTCTCAAATCAAAAGTGATAAATGTGAAGAATATAATAGGTTAACTGATGAAGAGTTCTTATACGCTCTTGTTAACAAAGGAAGAGAAGTAAAACCAAACTTCACCATGAGTAGAAAACAAGGTTTAGAAATTAGAAAAATCTTTAAATCTGATAAGGCTAATGTTTCCGTTAATGTTGATGATTTGACTCTTGTGAAAAGCTATGATTCTTTCCAATTTGTTAAGCAAAATGAAGAGGTAAATTTCTCTTACAAAATCACTGAACCAACTGTCCTAGATACTGAATATTTTTATTTGGATTTTACAGGCGATGCGAGCAATCGTAACGTGAGTAAAAACGACTATCCGTTAGTGATCAGAAACGCCAAGCCAAATGATGTCTATCTCATCAAAGGATACGAGAAACAATTAAGAAGATTATTCATTGACTGGAAGGTGCCAGTTACCTTAAGAAAAAGATGGCCAGTCATCGTTAATAAAGACGGAGCCATTATCTACGTTCCACGATATCAAAAAGACTTTAAAAAAGAAGATAACTGCAATTTTTATGTGAAGTGAATCCCATTTGGAGCATTTTTCTTTATTTAATAAAAGAAATATGACTATAATGAATCAATCGCGTAAATATTGAGGAGGTAAAAAATATGGATGAAGAAAACAATAGACCACAAGGTCGAATTTCTCGAAGCTTTATTTTTTCGATATTATTCGTCGCTGCAATATTAGGTTTAATCGCTTATTTCATTTTCTCTAATATGAGCACAGTCAAACAACTTCAACCTGATTTGTTTGTTGACTACTTAGCCAAAGGCAAAATCACTGACGTGCAATTAGTTCAAGGTGAAACAAAGATTACAATCAATGGCCATTATTCCGAAACAGATTCCAATGGTAAAGTTGTTAAAACAACATTTACCACAGGTATCCCAGAAGAAATGTACAACACCAAATTATCTTGGTATGTCGATATTAACGGCGATGGTGTTAAAGAAACAATTGAAAAATCAATTACTCAAATGATTGTTGATGCCGCTAAGGACAATGAATACAAACAAGGCGTTACACCAAAGTTTGTTGTTACCGTTAAAGATCCTTATGAATCAACATGGTTTGACCGTTGGGGCCCAACAATTATCATCTTAGCGGGTTCCACATTACTTTTATTATTCTTGTTCTCAAGAATGTCCTCTTCTGTCAATTCCTCAAACAGACAAGCGATGGATTTCAACCGTTCTCGTGCTAGAAGAGTCAATACCAGCAAAATTAAATTTGCTGATGTTGCCGGTGCTGATGAAGAAAAAGCCGAAATGGAAGAATTAGTGTATTACTTAAAAGAACCAAAGAAATATACAAAGTATGGCGCTAAATTACCAAAAGGTGT
>CAMIVH010000102.1 GCA_946401755.1 uncultured Caryophanales bacterium
AAACGTGTCATGAGTAAAGAGATTCCAGAAGCACCACATGAAACATTCTTAATCATTGATGCCACAACTGGTCAAAACGGTGTTGTACAAGCCAAAGCCTTTAAAGAAGTTACAGATTTAACCGGTATTGTTATTACTAAAATGGACGGCACTTCTAAAGGTGGCATTATTCTTGCGATTAGAGATGAATTAGGTGTTCCTGTTAGATTCATCGGTCTTGGTGAAAAGATGGATGATTTAGAGGAATTTGACTTAGATAAATACCTTTATGGTTTATGTGTGGAGAATAACTAATGGATAAGATTAAAAAGACTATTCGTTATAACACGCTCCTACATATCTATGGTAATTTATTGAGTAAAACTCAATATACCTTCGCTGATGCCTATTTCTCTTATGATTTATCATTAAGTGAAATCGCCGAAGCTCACGATGTGAGTAGAAGCGCAGTGGAAGACGCAATTAAGAAAGCTCTTAAGAAATTAGATGACTATGAAAAAGAGCTTAAAGTTCTTGAAAAGAACAATAAAATCCTCGAGTTAGTGGCTAAAGCCAAAGACTTAGAAGGAACAGAAAAGATACAAGCATTAGAAGAAATAGAAAGGATTATTTATAGTTATGGCATTTGAATCATTAACTGAACGCCTTTCTGGCATATTTAAAAAGATCCGTGGCCAAGCCCGTTTAACTGAAAGCAACATGGAGGACATGCTCAAAGAAATCCGTGTCGCTCTTTTAGAAGCTGATGTTAATTATAAAGTCGTTAAAGAATTCACAAATAACGTCAAAGAAAAGGCTCTTGGTCAAGATGTATTAAGTAAACTTAATCCAAGCCAAATGCTCGTTAAAATCGTGCATGAGGAATTAATTGAATTATTAGGCAGTGATGACGCGGAAATTAAATATCAAACAGGTCGCCCAACAATTATTATGCTCGTTGGTCTTCAAGGTAGCGGTAAAACCACAACCGCAGGTAAACTTGCCTACTTATTAAAAAACAAACTCAAAAAGAAAGTCTTAATGGCTGCTTGTGACGTTTACCGTCCAGCCGCTATTGACCAATTAGATCAACTCGCTAAATCCGTTGGTGTTGATATCGTTAATATGGGCACTAAAGTTAACCCAGTTGATATCGCTAAAGCAGCTAAGAAAAAAGCTTATGATGAAGATTATCACGTTTTAATCATTGATACCGCTGGTCGATTACAAATCGATGAAGCCTTAATGGATGAATTAAATAACATCAAAAATGATGTTGAACCACAAGAAATTCTCCTCTTAGTGGACGCTGCTGCTGGTCAAGATGCAGTGAACGTTGCTAATGCCTTTAATGATAAAATATCATTAACAGGTTGCATTATGTCTAAGTTAGATGGTGACGCCCGTGGTGGTGCCGCTTTATCAATTAGACATATGACCGGTGTCCCAATTAAGTTCACTGGTGTTGGTGAAAAAGTCACAGATTTAGATATCTTCCATCCTGACCGTATGGCGGATCGTATTCTTGGTATGGGCGATGTGATGACTCTTGTGGAGAAAGCCCAACAAGAATTAGATGAAAAAGAAGTTAAACATTCAATGAACAAGATGATGTCTGGTTCATTCGATTTAAATGATATGCTCGCTCAGATGAAACAAGTTAATAAACTTGGTTCATTAGGAGGCCTTTTAAAGCTTATTCCAGGTATGCCAAAGATTACTCCTGAACAACAAGAAATGGCCGAAAGAGAAATGCGTAATTTTGAAATTATCATTAACTCTATGACTAAGGAAGAAAGAAAGCACCCTGAATTATTCAAATACTCTCGTAAACAAAGAGTCGCTAATGGTTCTGGCAAGACCATGCAAGACATTAACAAGGTCTTAAAGAAATACGAGCAAATGAAAGAAATGATGAAGAAAATGGAGCAATACCGTAAAACCGGAAAGATGCCTCCAGGCGGCTTAGGCGGCATGGGTGGTATGGGTGGTATGGGCTTCCCCGGAATGTAAAAAAAGAGTGAGGAATAATTAACCTCACTTTTCTTTTATAAACTTTTTACCTTTTTCAATAGCTTCCTTTTCCCATTTAGGAATTTCGTTACTATCTAACTCATCCATTAATTTCTTTTCTTGCTTACTTAATGGATAGTTCTTTAATAGATCTGGACGATACTCTTTTGTGAGCTTTAAGGATTGCTTTTTACGCCACTTTTCAATAGCGCCATGATTACCTGAATAAAGGATATCTGGAATGTAATCGCCATCATATTCAAATGGTTCACTATATTGAGGATACTCTAATAATCCATTTTCAAATGACTCATCCACAATTGAATCAGCGGCAATCACGCCATCTAATAATCTAATAATAGAATCAGAGATAATTTCTGCGCCGATTTCGCCACCTGTTAAGATATAATCACCAATTGATACTAGTTCATCAACATACTTGTTAATGCGTTCATCAGTACCTTCATAATGACCACAAATAAGGATGATGTGTTCGTAATTCTTAGCAAAATAACGGGCACGGGCTTGATTGTATGTCTTTCCACGAGGGGAAAGTAAAATAACATGACTGTTTTCTTTTTTGACACTCTTAAGGCAATCAACCACTGGTTGACATTTCATAATTAAACCAGCGCCACCGCCTACAGGTGCGCTATCAACACGGCCATATTTATCAGTAGTAAAATCACGGATATTAACAATCTCAATCTCAACTTGTTCTTTAGCGATTGCACGCTTGATAATTGAGTTTGTTAAAAATCCATCAAAGAATTCAGGGAATAATGTCAGGATACTTATTTTCATAACATACCTTCTATTATATTAATCTCTATTTCCTTTTTGTTAATATCAACTCTTCTAATAAAAGCTTTAACGAAAGGCACAAAGAAGTCTTCTTTACCCGTTCTTTTAACTCTTAATGTGAGCTGCGCTGGGAATTCTTCAACTTCCTTAACGACACCAACTTCTTGGCCTTTTTCATCGAGGACATTACAACCTACAAGGTCAATAAAATAATAGGTGTCTTTATCAACGATATCATAGTCTTTTAAAGCGTGAATTTCATAGCCTTTAAATTCCAAAGCTTCTTCTTTTGAGTTGACTCCATGAACTTTAACGAAATCAAATTGACCGCTACTTCTGTAGTGTTCAACAGTCACGGTCATACGTTGCTTAGTATTTGGTTGAAATAAGAAAACTTCTTTGCCTTCTTGATAACGCTTACTAGCGAAATCTGTTTTACTGAGTACTTTAAAAGTACCATCTAAGGAGAAGGCATCAGTGATATAACCAAGTAATAAGTATTCGTCTTTCATATTATTAACAAAAAAGAGGATTA
>CAMIVH010000103.1 GCA_946401755.1 uncultured Caryophanales bacterium
CTTCACTGGATATATCGACACATGAACAATTTGAAATAATCTTTTGCATAAATATACGATAACATTATAATGTATCCCGTGTTTTGATGAAATAATCAAAACATCATTAGAAAAGGAAATCATCATATGAAATTAATTAAAGTATTAATGCTTGCTAGCGTTATCACACTAGCGGCTTGTAACTCAACTTCTAATACAAGTAGCAAAGCACCAGCAAGTACAGTTATATCTTCAAGCTTAGATTCAAGTGAAGAAAGTAGTTCTGCAACAAGTGAATCCACTAGTGCTTCAAGCGTGGAATCAAGTTCATCCACTACTAGTTCATCTATCAGTTCAAGCGCTGCTTCTTCAGATACACCAACCGCTGATAAAACATTAACTATAAATCTATTTAATCCAACATGTGGTTCAGTAAGCACAGAAAAATTAGACGCTAGATTATTGGAATATATCAATCAAATAGCGGGCACTACTTTTGTGAGCAGTGTGAAAAATACAAGCTGCCAAATCATCAACGATGCTCCTAACAAAGGGGATAAAGTTTTGATAATCGGTGCTGC
Source organism: uncultured Caryophanales bacterium (assembly GCA_946401755.1). Taxonomy (GTDB): domain Bacteria; phylum Bacillota_I; class Bacilli_A; order RFN20; family CAG-826; genus RUG14515. Next base: position 561 of record CAMIVH010000103.1, read on the forward strand.
AGATAAAAATGGCTACTTAGAATTCAAATTCGCGGTTACAGTTAAAAAAGTAACAATCGATGCTCAAACATATTACAAACCTTGGGTTGATACTTGGAGTGGGGATGAACCTATCACTCACAACAATACAGATCCTAATTCTGTCTTAAAAGTGACCACTACTGGTGATGCGCCTGTTATGAATGTCGATTTAAAACCAGGCGAAGATGAAAAGCCAGTAGAAAAAGAATTCACCATCGATATGAATGCTGATAAGTTACAACTTGCCAGCACCAACGCTGAAAATGGTAGAGTCTTTATTAGATCATTAACATTTACTTATTAATTTTATTGATATTAAAAGAGCGGTCTCACAGATCGCTCTTTTTGTTTATTTTGTTAATTTAATTAAGCTACGTATGGAGTTAATTCCATCACTAATGCCATACCGCCATAATAGATTGTGCAGTAATTTGGCATATTGGCTAATTGTTCTTGTGTTGGTGTGAATTGGCTAGCAGAGCCTGCTACAACATTTTGAATTGGTTGTAAGAATGGGTTTCTACCATCATAGGCTAATAAACCAAATCGTTCACCAAAGTCGAAGACAGGGCCGCCATTGTTATTGACGCCTCTTAGCATCATATGTTCTGTACAAAGGCTTTCAAAGTAACCCATAATCTTGTTTCCAGCTTCTGGATCATTAGGATCAGTAATGATGCCTTTGGCAAGTGCTGCAGCACCTAAAGCTTGATATGCAGCTTGCTTTTCTTCATCGCTAGCGGTGTTATATGCAACATAGGCTAAATAAACAGGATCATCAACTGGTGGTTGACGATAATTGAATGTGGTTGTCTTATCAGTATTTGTGAAATTGACTGTACCACAAGCTGGAACGGTTGTAATGCCTTCGGCACGACCAGATTTATTTAAGACAATGAAGTTAAAGAAAGCGTTTTCACCAGCAGTGGCTAAGGCTTGGTATAACTTACCTTCGCCTTTATCATTGGTGACAAATGATTTTGGTAATCCTGTAGCGTAGAACAAGTCGGATAACATCTTAATATCATTTGTTACAGAAGTAGCGTTAAATTGTTGGAACCATGCTTCTGAGCCACTGACATAGTTTTTAATTGTGCAGTCAATGAAGTTTGCGACTGGCGCAAAGCCATCAATAACGAAACCGTTATTTGATTCATATGTGTCTGTGTTTGTATGGTCTTGAATAAGGACTGGACCACCACAGCTTCTGAATAATGAGTTCTTTGCAGTAACTATTGAACCCCAGTTATATAAGAATGAGTTATAGTTATCAAAGCATTTAACTTTATCTAATTCAAATTCGGTAAATGGATCGCCATTGATATCTGGATCTTCACCAAAGAATGTGATGTAGAACTTAGTGGCAATCATGTTATAAGCTTTTAAAGATTTAGAACCAGCGGCTTTAGAGAAGATAATACCACCAGCGTAAATCTTATCTTCATCACTAGCAGCTTTCTTAGCGTTACCTGTCATATTGATATTACGGAAAGTAATATCACCACCGGCGATTGCTTTAAATGCAGCAGAGTGACCAATAACTGCACCTTCTGCGGTTGTTTTTTGTCTCTCTCTTTTGATTAATGGGATAGCAGAGAAGTCTAAATCGAAATAGTTACCATCGATTGTCATGTCGCCTGCAACTGTACGTTCATAAAAGAATGTGAAGTCCACTAAGGAACCAGCAGCTTTTGCATCACCTAAAGCAGCGGCTTGTTCAGCTGTATAGAAGAAGTTACTAGGAACATCGTTTGCGGTAACTGCGATATCTGTTTGAAGAATCAAAGAAGCTGGTAAATAGTCAGGATTCATATTGTTGGCAATTTTGAATTCTGCCCATTTGGCTTTCCAGTTATTATCATCTTCCATTCTAGGAACATCGTGTTCGTAATCTTGAGGACGTGTATCGAAATAGCCTAATTCTTTAGCGTTATAAACGTTATAACCATCCACAACATCAACGGTAATGGATTTAGTAAATTGAGCAACTTTAGAAGCATCAACACCGCCTGGAGCGATTGTAATGGTAAATGTTTTACCAACAGCTTCATCGGTGAAATCAACGTTACATTCACGAGCGTCTAAGACTTTGAAATATTCTTCACCGACAGTGTCATTACCAAGTTTGGCGCTGATTGTGAAATCGTGTAACCATTGGCTAGCACTGACTGGTTGATATGTTTTAGCGTCTAAGACTGTTAAAGCTGGTTTAACATTGAAAGCATTATCATCACCAACTTTATATGACTGTGCATGATCATAGAAACCATCATCATTCTTTTCGTCTTTCGCTTTGTTTTGCTCGTATAAAACGAATTCATGTTTGGCAGAAACGTTGGATAAAATAACGTTATCTTTAACTGTTACTTTACAGGTAGCAGAAACACTAGCGTTCTTCTTACTCTTAACAGTGATGTTAGTAACACCAATCTTCTTAGCGGTGACAACACCGTTTTCAACAGAAGCGATTGTGGCATCATCACTACTCCATTCCACTTCTTTATCGGTGGCGTTATTTGGAGTGAATGTCACAGTTAATGTTTCTGTGGAGTTTAATAAAATGCTTGTTTCAGTTTTGTTTAACGCAATAGCGGTTAATTCGATAGCAGAGCTTGCGCTTGGTTGATTAGAA
>CAMIVH010000104.1 GCA_946401755.1 uncultured Caryophanales bacterium
AATTGAAGATGAAAAGTTTACACGTTCGTAGTTATGCGAAAATCAATCTTTGCTTAAATATTACTGGTAAGCGTGAAGATGGATTCCATGAATTAGACATGGTTATGTTACCCATCTCTTTACACGACTCATTAGTGATTGATAAGTTAATCAAATCACCAGATAACTTTGTTACTGTTGATGATTTTTCTATTGGTACATTCACCTATAACTTAGCGACTTTCTCAATTGATAAACTTCAAAGTATCTATAAATTCGATCAGAAATTTAGAATCCTTATTCATAAGGTTATTCCTATCCAAGCGGGTCTTGGTGGTGGCTCTTCTAACGCGGCTTGCACAATGAAAGCAGTGAACACGTTACTCAATTTAGGGGCTACAGATGAAGAACTTATGGAAATTGGTAAGTCTTTAGGCTGCGATATTCCTTTCTTTGTGAAAAACGTACCAGCTAGATGCCAAGGTCTTGGTGAAAAGACATCCCCAATCAAAATCAAAAATAACTACTATGTGTTAATTGTTAAACCTGAAGCAGGTTGCTCTACTAGAGAAGTATATGCTATCGCAGACACCATGGATTTAGTTTCATGTGATGTTGATACAGTCATTAAAGCTTTAGAAGAAGGCGATGATGAATTATTAGCTAATAGCATTGCTAATGCTTTACAAGCACCAGCCATTTCTTTAGTGCCTGCTATTCAAGCTATCATCGATGAATTAAAAGCGGAAGGTCTTAAGATCGTTCAAATGTCAGGTTCAGGCTCTGCTGTGTTTGCTATGAGCACAGATAAAAAACTCTTAAAGAAAGTCTTTAAAAAACTAGAAAACAAATACCAAGTCGAATTGGCTAAGGTATTGAAATAAAAATTTATAATTTTTACATATCATATAATGGAGGTTCTTTTATGAACAAGTATGTAATCGTATTAGCTGCTGGTAAAGGAACAGGAATGAATTCTCGTGATCCAGAGCATTCAAAGGTTTCTTATCCAATTTTAGGAAAACCAATCATTAACTATGTTATTGATGCGGTTAAACCATTAGATCCACAACAAATCGTGACTGTTGTTGGCTTCGGTGGTGAATTAACAAAATCATTAGTGGAAAAAGAATCTGATATCGCTTGGCAAAAGAGATTATTAGGTACAGGTCATGCTGTATTACAAGCAAAGCCATTCTTAGAAGGTAAACCTGGCCAAACATTAGTTATCTATGGTGATACACCATTAGTAGAAACTGAAACTCTCCGTCAAATCTATCACATTCATGAAAAGAACAAATACGATATGACCGTTGTTTCCGCTGTTTTGGAAAATCCAAAAGGGTACGGCCGTATCTTACGTGAAGATAAGAGTAATAGAATATTAGCGATTAGAGAAGAAAGTGATTGTACATTCGCTGAATACGAAATTAACGAAGTTAATACTGGTATCTGTATCATTGATAACGAATTATTATTCAAATACATTGAAAGATTATCAGTCGATAATAACAGACACTTATTCTACCTTTCTGAATTAGTCCAATTATTCATCCAAGATGGTTACCATGTTGGTGTTTTCGTGGCTGAAGAAATGAAAGAGGTTTATAGCATTAACAACCGTGTCCAATTAGCGTACGCGACCAAGATTATGCGTAAACGTATCAACCAAAAGTTAATGTTATCCGGTGTCTCTATTGAAGATATCGATTCCGCTTACATCTCACCAGATGTCACAATCGGTCAAGACACCGTTATTAAATCAAACACAACCATTCTAGGTAATTCCAAGATTGGTGAAGCATGTATTATTGGTCCTAACACCGTTTTAAATGATGTTGAAGTGGGAAATGAAGCAGAAATTGTTTCCTCCAATTTAGATGGTGTAAAAGTCGAAAACTCTGCAAAAGTCGGTCCTTTTGTGGTCAAAGCTGGTAAATAGTATGCAAATTGTCGAGAGTTTTGGTAAGAACGTTTTTGTAGGCGAAAGAATGGTTGGTTATATTGACCGTGAAGGTATTTTTATCAACCGTCAAAAGTTCGCAGATATTACTCCAGAAGGTGAAATATCTTTTGGTGCCAAGAAACTCGGATATGTCGATGATGATGGCTACATCATTATCAAAGATAAAGAAGTCGGTTATATCGATAACGATAATAACTTCGTCTTCTATGATATTAAGTTCTAAAGGAGATCCGTATGATTGCGATCGGCATTGATATTGGTGGTATGTCAATTAAAGGCGCGGCAGTTGATAGCAACGGTCGTGTTTATGACAAATTTTCCATGCCTTTTGTTAAAGGCGAACCAGGTGAAAGAACCATCCAACAATTAGCAGAATTAGTGAAAGATTATATCGTTTCTCAACATTTAGAAGGCAAAATAGCCGGTATAGGTATCGGTTCTCCAGGTACATTGGATGTGGAAAAAGGTATTGTCAACTATGCGAACAATTTAGGCTGGAATGATTTACATGTGGCCGAGATTATGCAACAAACGTTATCATATCCAATTCGTTTGACCAATGACGCGAACGCGGCTGCATTAGGCGAAGCGAAGTTTGGTGCGGGTAAATCATATGAAACCGTTATTATGCTTACATTAGGTACAGGCGTTGGTGGTGGCATCATCATTAACGGCAAACTTTATGAAGGCAATCAAGGTAAAGGTGGAGAACTTGGCCATGTTGTCGTACAAGTCGATGGTGAACAATGTTCATGTGGTAGAAAAGGCTGCTTAGAAGCTTATGCTTCTGCGACCGCTTTAATTAGAGAAACCAAGAAAGCTATGTATGGCAATAAACGTTCACTTATGTGGCAAATATCACCAGAAATCGAATTAGTGGGTGGTAAAGTAGTATTCGAAGCTGCCGCTAAAGGTGATAAAGCTGCTCAAGATGTCTTAAATAACTACATCAAGTACCTTGGTGAAGGTATCTTAAATTACTGCAACATCTTTAGACCAAACGTTGTCGTCCTTTCAGGAGGCATCGCTAATGCTGGAGCAGCGTTATTTGATCCATTAAACAAGTATATCGAAGAGCGTTTCTATGGATATAGAGCAACACCAGAAGTAAAGGTTGTGCCTGCTGAATTAGGCTATGATTCAGGTAAGATTGGTGCTGCAGCATTATTTTTTAAATAATCATCAAAAGGAGATTTTATTATGCAATTAGTAATTATGGCCGCTGGTATGGGTAGTCGTTTTGGTGGCCT
>CAMIVH010000105.1 GCA_946401755.1 uncultured Caryophanales bacterium
TTCTCATTCATTACTTGGTACGCTATTGGTCAACACCTCATACCAAGATTTGTGAGAAGTACGGTTAAAGTGAGATGGTTAGGCGCTATTGAGACGGCTGTTACTTTTGTTGTTACAACAGCGTTATTCTTCACTCCTTTAACATCCCTAGTAAATACAGTCAACCAATCCTATCAAAAGAACAAACCTGAATCTGATAGTGAAGTGGTAAAAAATATTGGTAACTTTGTTAATGCTTATAACGATTCATTGTTCGCTAAGATTTTATTCAACTGGACTGCTGATGAAAACGGTATGACTTTTGATACCAAATTCTTCTCCACATTCACAACAGGTATTAGTGAAGATGTTTCTATTTCTTTATTAAAAGAATTATCTGGTGCTTCTAGCTTAATCGTGAATGCTTTATCCGGCCTTACTGAATCCGAACCAGGTAAATATGCTTATGATGCGACTAAGTTATTAACCAAAGAAATCGTTGATTCAACGTTCTCCGTTTTAACTAAATCTGAATTGTTAACAACTATCATCCCATTAGCGGTTGATATTGCTTTAAATAGTGAAATTCTTGAAGGCTACATCCCAACACGATTATTAGACTTAAGTGATGTCGAATGGAAAAACGAATTAAGCAATGTGCAAGAAATGCTCGATTCCTTATTCGATAGTGGTGTCATGGATTCCGTGATGGTTGCTGATGAAACCGGTCATAGAGAATTCCGTTCCTTTGAAGGCCAAGGTGTTGTCGACTTTATTAACGAAATTATTAATAAGCCAAACTTTAACGAAGTCCTCAATATCTTTAAGACACTTGATAACTCCAAACTATTAGCCCGTGTTGTTCCAGCCCTTGTCACTTATTTCAAATCCACAGATACCACTGGTGAAATTGAAAAATACTTACCATTATCTTGGGATGAAATTTGTGAATTCAAATGGGGCTATGAATGCTACGTCTTATTTGATTTCTTACATAAAACCGCGAGTATTGACCCTGACTTCTTAAAAGCGGTCCTTGTTAAAGCGGGTACTTATAAACTTGCCGAAGGCGAAGAAGTAAAGAAACTAGAACAAATCATTTCTGAACACGCTAATGATTTCACTAATTTAATCGTTGGTGAAACAAATGCTGCTGGTGAACTAGTTGATGTTGATAAATCAGGCCGTAGTATTGTCTTTAGTAACGGTAAACGTCTTGAAGGTAAGAATTACTGCTTATTCGATATGATGCTTTTTGAAAAGGCTTTGCCACGTATTGTTGATAGCCTTTTCGAATTAGAAATGATGAAAAGCTTCACTGAGAAGATTTCCACTGATGATGTGAATTCTTTCCATGCTGCTGTTAGTAGACTAAACGTTGGTAAAGTTCTTGTTAACTATAAGAAAGAATTCCACGCTGTTTTAGATGTAGTGGCAACATTAGGCCAAGATGTCGAACTCATCGAAGCTTTCTCCGCTCCTAATGGTTTTAATTCGTTAATGAGAGAAGAAGGTAAAATCTTCACCATTGAGAAAACTCACATCATCTATTTACAGCAAGCTATTGCTAAGATGAGTAAATCCTCATTAATCTATTCCGCAATTGTCCCAGTTATCAAGACATTCATCAGTGATTCAAGTATCGCTGATAATCTCAATGATTTTGGTCTAAATACTGATGTCCTTATTTCCGCTATTAATCATGATATGAAGAAAGATGAACAAAATCGTGCTTTCTTTGGTGATTTAAGTAGCTTGCTAGATTGCTGGGATGACTTAGGTAGAATCTACTCAGTAGTCGAATCAGGTAATAGTGATAACTTAATGGATCAATTCAAAGATTCAACCTTAGTGGATTCTTTCGTTAATATCTTAAGTGCGTTATTTGAAAACCCATTAATCAACCCAGATCCAGAACCAGGTGACTGGTATGAAAAGAATGAAAACCTTTATGGTTTATTAGGCTATGTCTTTAATATGACTTCTAGTATTGGTCTCACCGTTACTAGAGAAAGAATGAGAGAAGTTGAAAGCCATAATGGTTGGACTGGTGAAAATGGTGAATTCCAAGCCATTGGTAACATCATTAAATACATCGCCACTCATGATGTCTTAAAAGCCGCAGATATGTTTAATGATGGCTTATCTAGAACATCTTTAAGTAACTTAAAAGAAGAGGGCGAAGGCAAAGTTGGTTTACCAAAACTCTTCGAACTCGTTGATAAATCATATATCTTTAAGACCTCACTTGGACCATTCTTAGATGATATGTTTGGTGATGCCTTAAGTGGCTTCTTAATCGATAGTGGCACGAATGTGTCATTTAGTAACATCCTTGACTGGGCACAAGAAGGACAAAACATCGCTAACTTGTTAGGTTCTTTAATCAATCTTGTCCCTGCTAACGATAGTGAGGCTAAAGACTTCTTAACTAACTTCGATATTTCTACTCTCCACGATATTGTTGAACTTAATGATATGCTCCATCAATTATCCCATAGTGGTATTTATACCTATGTTGATACAAATGGTATTAGCCATTATCAATTTGGTGCGTGGTTCTATCAAAAGATTAGTGATGCAATGGTGAAGTTCACCGTTAACACGACAGAATACGATTTACTCGCTGATCCAACACCAGGAGAAAATGCTTCTTGGAGTTGGAAAGATAGCTGGGGTATTAAGCCAGGTAGTGAAAGCGCTGACCCATACTTTGCTGAATACGCTGCTAAATATAATCCAGATGGCACTGAAACTAGCACTCATATGATTGCTTATCGTGACTTTGTCTATCTTAACGGTAAAGCCAACACTGATGAATCATTACCAACTGATTGGTGTGACTACACTAACTTTACTGTGAAACAAGCAGCCTTCTTATCTGCCCACCAAGCGGACTTAAATGGTGCTTATACAGCTAATGAATGGGGCGCTTACTTTGCTAGTGATGATTTCATCACCGCATATAATGATGTCTTTGAAGTTGATGAAATCTCCCGTGTTTGTAAGTTCTTATGCTACGCCTTACGCGTCATGGAAAAGAGAACATCTGGTGAAGGTGCTGGCACACAAATTCCTTTAAATAAACTGCCAATTCCAGTATTGGATGGCTTATTAACATCCATCAATGAAACAAGCTCCTTACGTATTTGTTTATATAACTTCTATCGTGTCGCTGATGAAAACTTATTAACAGGCTACAGTGCTTTCAATACT
>CAMIVH010000106.1 GCA_946401755.1 uncultured Caryophanales bacterium
TCAAATGAATTAGGCACTAAGATGACTTTATCACCTTTCTTATATGTGCCTGTTGGATCTTTAACGACTTCACCAACCGCTTCGTGGATTGGGGCTAAAGGATATTTATGGTTTAAAACGTTGATATCACGGTTACCTAAAAAGTAACGGATATCCGCTTTACAGATGGCCATAGTGTCAACTTTAACCAAGACCTTATTATCCATATCTTCCACAGTGTCGATGAACTTTTCAATGACACCAGGAGAGGTAACTTTAAAAATATTATTAAACATTAAAGGACAACCTCAGTCTTTCCAAGTTTTAATAAGGCTTTAAGCATCATCAAATCATCAAAAGTGGTGATCTTGAAGTTTTGTGCGCTACCTTCCACTAGGTGGACATCAATACCAAAAGATAACACTAATTTCGCGTCATCAGTGACATTAGGAATCGCTTCTTTTAAAGCCTTTTCGTGAGCGTCTTTAATAATCTTAAATTTGAATGTTTGAGGAGTTTGTCCTTGATATAATTCGTTTCTATTTGGAATATCAGAAATAACTTCGTTATCTTTACTTCTAATAATTGTGTCGCTTGCTTTTATAACAGTATCGACCGCACCAAATTGCTTACAGACATTGATATTATCGTCGATAATCTTTTGACTAATTAATGGTCTCGCGGCATCGTGGATGACGATAATATCATCTGGAGAAGAGACTAATTCTTCAACTGCTTTTAAACCGTTATAAACAGAGATTTGTCTGGAGTTACCACCGGCCACAACACTTCTTACTTTGCCTAAGTCATATTGCTTACACCAAACTTTCACTTGATCGATATATTGTTCGTTAGTAACAATCACAATCTTATCGACATCATCGTTAATTTCGAAAGCTTCAATGGTGTGAATCATTAAAGGCTTTCCATAGATTGGAAGAAATTGTTTTGGTTTATCTGCATTACCCATGCGAGTACCGCTTCCTGCGGCAAGAATAAGAGCAATATTCATATTGGATAACTCCTTTACTATATTTTATGTTCTTTTAAGTAATCTTCATATCCCTGTTCTAAAGAAAGTCCAGAGTTGTAGTGGTGACCAACTTGTTTATCCTTTGGTGGGAACTTCATATAATCACCATAAAGATTTTTTAAATAAGTGTCATAGTCTTTAGGGACATAGGCTTCAATATCTTCAAATGGAACTTTGATGAATTCTTTAAAGATATTGGTGTCCATAGCCTCTCTTTTCATATTAAAACCAAAGAAGTTACCCGCCATAACGGATTCTTCTAATGGGATTTTTCTCACTAATTTTTCAACGTGCTTATTACGCCAATGGGCAATGTCAAAAACATAGAACAAACCAGCAACAATATTAAGAGCGATATCTTTGAAGAATGTTCTAGCGTGAACTTTTCTTCTGAGTGCTGGTAAATAACTTAAATAGACTTGCCACCAGATGTGATTGATTTTCTTTTTAAATGTTTCTCTTGGTTTAATTTCTTTAGAAAAACCATCAATTGGGAAAATATCAATCCATACACCATGATTGATGCGATGTTGCTTATAAGTGTTTTCAATAAAGGTGGTGGATGAATCTCTTAACTTGCCATAGTTATAGATATAGCAAGGATCAGTTTTGAATGTTTGGATGAAATATGGTGTACCTTCAAATTCAGATTGTAGTTCGACGAACTTATCGTAGTCTTTTCTTGGCATACCAACATCAATATCATCATCCCAAGGGATAAAACCTTTATGTCTAATCGCCCCTAGGGTTGAACCACCCACAAGAAAATATTGGAGATTGTGTTTCTCACAAACTTTTATGAAGTATTTCAAAATGTTTAATTGTTTTTCTTGTAAAGCATTCATAGCGATACCGATAGAATAAACTTTAATTAGTATTTTTGCAACGCAAAGAAAACTATTACTTCATCAAATAAGGCAATTTATTGACCTTTTCGATATCGATTTCGTATTCTTCGTTTCCTTCTCTTGTGATAGAAACGATATGTTTATCATAGATAAAAGACTTACATTGATAGTCTTTGCCTTTAAATGTTTTTAATCCGTTGAGTGGCAGGCCTGGTATTTCTCTTACTTTGCCGACACTTAAACCCATACACTTGATCAAGCTTTCTTTAGCGCACCACAAATAGTAGAAGTCACTATGTTCTTTGATCATTTTAGCTTCCGCTTCGTTGAAGATCCTCACTAGTGAGGACATGTCTTTATTTTTAATCTCTTCAATATCCACACCGATTTCAGAAGTGGAGACCGCCATCAAAACGTATCTACCAGAATGAGAAATATTAAAATATGGCCCATTAGCGAAATATGGTTTACCGTTTTCGTTTTTAAGTAACTCTTCTCTCGATAATTGATTCTTCAAATATGAAGAAAGTAGTGACCTAATTTGATCAATTTCATTCGCATATCTCAAAGCTTTTTCTTTTTGACCAACGGAAACATTTTCTAAAAGAAAACGGAAATGTTTCTTTCCTAAATCCGTATCAGCGACATATAGTTTGACTGTTTGCATACCTCTATTATATAGCCCAAAAGTTTGTTAGCAAGCAGTTACCCCTTTTTTCTTTTCTTAGAAAAGGGTAGACTAATTTCTATGAAAAAAAGAAATGTTGGTGTCTTACTTCCAGTATTCTCCTTACCAGGTAACCATGGCGTTGGTGACTTTTCTAACTATGCCTATGAGTTTATCGATTGGTTAAAAGAACATAAGTATCATTACTGGCAAATCTTACCACTTAACCCAATTGGTCCCGCTAACTCACCATATATCACAGTGTGTTCTGAGGCCATTGATGTCCGCTATATCTCTTTAGACGATTTAGTGGCGCGTGGCTTACTTGATAAAGCCCCAAAACATCATGCTGAAGCGGGTAGAGTTAACTATCAAGATGTTTTAGCGTTTAAGGAAAAATACTTAAGACGGGCATATAAAAACTCCAAGATTTCACTTAAAAAGTTTGTTAAAGATAATCCTTGGGTTAGTGAATACGCTAAATACTTAGTGCTTAAAAATATTAATGATAATAAACCTTGGAATGAATGGATTATTAAGCATATTCCAAGCTTTGCAGAAGATGAAATCAACTTCCATATTTGGTGCCAATTTATAGCATTGTCTCAATGGAACAACATTAAGAAATACGCTAATAAGAATGGTGTGAAGATTA
>CAMIVH010000107.1 GCA_946401755.1 uncultured Caryophanales bacterium
GTGTGCCAGTCGCTAGATTAGCCGCTGCTCAAGCCAATATCAAAAACCCAAGAAAATAGGTTCTTAGGAATATAGAATGACGCTCTCAGTAATGGGAGCGTTTTTCTTTAACTTTACATTTAAAATTTATTTGAATAACATGAGTTACATGAATTATTACGAGACATTATTTAAACGCAAATCATTCCACTTCTTCATTGGGGGAGAGGCCACCACTGAAGAGGATTTAAAACTAGTTAATAGCTTTATCAAAGAAGTAAAGCCACTTTATGATGACATCAAGACCGAAATCATCATCGTTCCTGAAAAAGAAACCACCTGTCATAGAGGAGCGGACTACTGCGTCCTATTTTATAGTGAGCCTAGAGGCGAATATTTAAGAAATATCGGTTATATTGGTGAACAAATCGATTTATATCTTAATTCTATCGGCTTGGGAGCTTTATGGTTTGGTATTGGTAAACCAAAAGAACTAAGAAACAATGGCTTAGAATATGTCATCATGCTTGCCTTTAAACGCATGCCCGTTAATAACTTTAGAAAAGATATGTTTAAGTCAAAAAGAAAGTTATTAGAGGAAATTTGGTCTGGTGAAAGCATTGATGATGTTACTAACATAGTTAGATTTGCCCCAAGTGCCTGCAATACGCAGCCCTGGTACGTCGAAAATAAGAATAATGAATTATTTATCTATCGATACAAGAAACCCGGCAAAAGAGGCATTATGCCTATCAATCAGGTGATGTATTATAATCGCATCGATATTGGAATCTTCTTATTCATATTAGAAACTTGTTTAAGTAACAAAAATATCGCGTTTGAAAGAACGTTGATGAATGATGAAAGTACCGCGGAAGTCGAAAAGACATTAGTTGCTGTTTATAAAATATAAAAGAGTCGCAAATTCGCGACTCTTCTAATTTATTGTTTTTGTTGTTCAGCTTCTTTTTGTGCTTTCTTTTCCGCTTTGGCAAGTTTCTTGTATTTGCGGCCTTCTTTATTGAAGTGATGTAAGCCTTTCCAGAAGTGACCATTGAAGATCATGATTAAGCCATCTAATTGACTCATACGTAGACCACCACCAGAGAATCTAGACATACCTCTCATTGGTTGATGGACGACACCCATGACAAGAGTATTCGCTAAGACTCGATTACCCATCTTACGGAGCACTCTTGTGAACCAAGGAATAGCTTTACCCACTAAACGACCGATCCAGCGCTTAGAATAGCGTAACTCGCTAAATGTGGTGTTATAGTCAATAACCATTCTATTCTTCTTATAGAAAGGAAGAGCGCCATTAGGAATTTCATGACCTAATAGTTTGGCGAATTCTTCATCTGGAATGTTTCTTAATTCACCAGAGGCATAATGTGGTAAATCTTCTTCTTTGTGATATGGCATTGTATTTGTGGTACCAATTTGATTAATGGAGCCCACTAAACGGACATCATCGATAGATGCTGCAACATATAAGTCATAGACACCTTTTTCAATTTCCCACTTATTTGTGGCGGTATTGAAATATCTAAATGTCTTATCATCAAATGGGATAAATACTTTCTTAGTTTCACCCGCTTTTAAGAAGACTTTAGTGAAGCCTTTTAATTCCTTAAGTGGTCTAATAAGCGCGCTGCCTTTTAAACCAACATATAATTGAGCGATTTCTTTACCATCAACTTTACCAGTATTTGTGATTTCAAAAGTCACACCTTTGTTATCAACAACAAGATTCTTATATTCGAATGTTGTGTAACTTAAGCCAAAACCGAATGGGAATCTGACTGGTTTTTGAGCGATATCGAAATATCTATAACCGATACCATAAGCTTCACGATATTCGATTGTTCTGGTATGGCTTGGGAAGTTATCACTACTAGCGACATCTTCTAAAGCGAGAGGAATGGTTTCTGATAATTTACCAGAAGGATTAACTTTACCAGAAAGGATATTTAAGGCTGCTTGAGCACCGGCTTGACCATTAAGGTAACAATGTAAAACAGCGGAGACGTCATCGATAAATGGCATTTCAACCGCACTACCACATGATAAAACAATGACGATTTCTTTATCTAAAGCCTTAATATCTTTGACTAATTCTAATTGGTTGTTTTCTAAGTGTAGATTTTGTCTATCTAAGCCTTCAGCTTCAGTCACTTCATCTAAACCAAGATACATAACAACAACATCCGCTTTCTTAGCGAGTTCAATGGCTTCGTTATGTAATTTCTTCTTTTTCTTACCATATCTATCAAAGCCTTTCGCGGCACCAACGATTTCAAAACCAGAATTTGGTAATAAATCCACAGTGTTATCTAACTTAGTTGGATTAACAATAGAGGAACCAGCGCCTTGATATCTTGGTAAATACATGAAATCACCAATAAAGGCGACTTTCTTGTCTTTCGTTAATGGTAAGACACCATTGTTCTTTAAAAGAACAGCGCTTTCTTCTGCGAATCTTTGAGCGGCGGCATGATGTTCCTCAACATCAAACTTTTCAGGTGCTTTATTCACACCATTTTCCATGGTGTCAAAGACTGTTTCTAATAATTTATCAACGCAATCATCTAAGACGGATTCTTCTAATTCACCTTTTTCAATCGCGGCGATGACTTCTTCTGGTCTATCTGGTGTACCAGGCATTTCTAATTGGTTGCCACATCTTAAAGATGCCACACCATCATTATTGCCACCCCAGTCAGTGACCACTAAGCCGTTATATCCCCATTCTTTTCTAAGGATGTCCACGAGTAAGTGTTCGTTCTCATTTGCGTATGTTCCATTTATTAAGTTATAGGAAGACATAATGCTTTTGGTCTTACCTTCTTTAACAGCAATTTCAAAAGCGGTCAAATAGATTTCTCTAAATGTTCTTTCATCAACGATACTATCAAGAGTCATTCTGTTTTCTTCTTGGTTATTACAAGCAAAGTGTTTAACACAAGCAGAAATACCATTGGATTGAATACCTCTAACATAACCAGCGGCCATTTTACCCGCTAAATATGGATCTTCAGAGAAATATTCAAAGTTACGTCCACAAAGTGGACTTCTTTTCATATTAAGGCCTGGGCCTAAAAGAATATTAACTTTTTGAACAGCGGCTTCTTGGCCTAATCTTTGGCCTAATTCTTCACCTAATTCTGGATCCCAGGAATTCGCCATTGTCGCAGCGGTTG
>CAMIVH010000108.1 GCA_946401755.1 uncultured Caryophanales bacterium
TGGGGTGAAAGTCGTCATCAATTCTCATGTCTATGATGGCTCAATTAAAAACCAATTAGAAAAAATGCAAATTGACCTCTTAGGAAAGGAGCTTTAATCCATGAAAATCCACGCTAATGAAATAAGCGCTCTTATTAAAGAGCAAATCAAAAATTACCGCCACAAAATCGATAGTAACGACGTTGGTACTGTTGTTTCTGTCGGTGATGGTATCGCTAATGTATACGGCTTAGAAAAAGCTATGCTTGGTGAACTTTTATTGTTCCCTAATGATGTTTATGGCATGGTTATGAACCTAGACAGCGATAGTGTGGGCGTTGTTCTTTTAGGTAACGACAATTTGGTTAAAGAAGGCGATTTAGTCAATCGCACTAAGATGGTTATGGAAGTCCCAGTTGGTGATGAGTTATTAGGCCGTGTTGTTAATTCCCTTGGTCAAGCCATTGATGGCTTAGGTGAAATCAAAACAAATAAACGCCGTCCAATCGAAGTGATTGCTCCAGGCGTCATTAAAAGAAAGAGTGTTGATACCCCTCTTGAAACAGGTATCACCATGATCGATGCTATGACCCCAATTGGTCGTGGTCAAAGAGAACTTATTATCGGTGATAGACAAACCGGTAAAACAGCGATAGCCATTGATGCGATTATCAATCAAAAAGGTAAGAACGTTATTTGTATTTATGTGGCTATCGGTCAAAAGAACAGTACAGTTGCCCAAATCGTTGACAAATTAAAACGTCATAAAGCAATGGATTATACCATTGTCATGAGCGCTTCCGCGAGTGAACCAGCGCCATTATTATATGTCGCTCCATATGCCGGATGTGCAATGGCGGAAGAATTCATGTATCAAGGTAAAGATGTCTTAATCGTCTACGATGATTTAAGTAAACATGCTGTTGCTTATCGTACTTTATCTCTTTTATTAAAAAGAGCCCCAGGTAGAGAAGCCTATCCTGGTGATGTCTTCTATTTACATAGTAGATTACTTGAAAGAGCTTGTAAGTTAGCCCCTGAATTTGGTGGTGGTTCTATTACCGCTTTACCAATCGTTGAAACCCAAAGTGGTGACATCAGTGCTTATATTCCAACAAACGTTATTTCCATCACTGATGGTCAAATCTTCTTACAAGCAGATTTATTCAACGCTGGTCAAAGACCAGCTATCGATAGTGGCCTTTCTGTCTCCCGTGTTGGTGGGGATGCACAGTTTAAAGCCACTAAACAAGTGGCTCGCGCCTTAAAGATTGAACTAGCGAGCTATCTTGAAATGAAATCATTTAGCCAATTTGGTAGTGATTTAGATGCTTCTACATTAGCCATCTTAAATCACGGTGAAGCCTTAATGGCGATGTTAAAACAAAAGCAATATGGTGTCTATCAATTAGACAAACAAGTCTTTGACTTGTATGTTGCTAAAAACAATTACTTAGATAACTTAGACAAAAATAATGTTAGAAAAGTCTTAGATAAGGCTTATGACGAGTTCAAAGCCACAAACGCTGAAGTCTTAGCTAACATTAATAAAAATAAAGAAATCTTGGCGGAAGATGAAGCCATCTTAGCCAAGGAAATGAAAGCATTCTTTGAGAATTTAAACCAATAGTGTATGGCCCAAGAAGTAGCAAGAATTAAGAAAAGAATCAAATCCGTTACTGGCTCTTATAAAATCACTTCGGCAATGAAACTAGTTTCCACAGTGAAATTAAAGAAGTGGAAGAATAAGATGCTCGCAACAAAAGAATACTCTAGGCGCATTGATGAAATCGCCAAGATGGTCTTTTCTAGTGTGGAAGAAAGTAATAATCCATTCTTCAAGACTAACGATAAAGCGGATAAGAATCTTTACATCATTCTCTCTTCTTCCTTAGGCTTATGCGGAGCATATAACAACAATATCTTTAGGCTCGCTGATGCCCACATTAAAGAAAATGATGAGGCCATCATCTTAGGCAATAAAGCAATTAGTCATTATAAAAATGGTGCCTTCAAACAAATTGAAGATTTCAAAGAATACTCATCCATGAAAGATGAAGCGATTATTAAAAGCATCGTTAACTTCATTTCTAAAGAATACGTAAAGGGTACTTATAAAGAAGTACACCTCATCTATACCGCTTATAAGAATTCACTAGTGTTCCATCCTTGTGATTATGTGATCTTACCTCTTAAAGGTAGCGAACCAATAAAGGGTTATCCACCTTTAATGGAACCAAGTAAAGAAGCATTAATTGATTCTCTTGTCCCATTCTATTTGAAAAATAGTGTGTACGCCAAATTCTTAGAAAGCGAAGTTTGTGAACAAGCCGCTCGTTCTAACGCGATGGAAAACGCTACAAAGAACGCGGAAGAATTACTCGACAGTTTACAAATCGAGTTCAACAAAGCGCGCCAAGGCGCTATTACGCAAGAAATCACCGAAATCGTCGGTGGCTCTAATATGTAGGAGGAAAATGTATGGAAAAGAAAGTCTTAGGAACAATTAAACAAGTTGTCGGACCAATCGTCGATGTCCAATTCAAAGATCAACATCTTCCAGAATTATTAACCGCTTTAAAGATTCCTTTAAATGGTAACGAATTAACCGTAGAAGTGATGCAACACATCGGAGATGATGCTGTACGCTGTGTTTCTATGGGTCCAACTGAAGGTCTCGTAAGAGGTATGGAAGTCATCTCCACTGAAGCACCAATCAGTGTCCCAGTTGGCAAAGAAACATTAGGTAGAATGTTTAATGTTTTAGGTGACCCAATCGACGGCAAAGAACAAGTTAAAACAGAAAAAAGAATGTCCATCCATAGACAACCTCCTAAATTCAAAGATCAATCAGTTAAAACTGAAATCTTTGAAACAGGTATTAAAGTTATCGACTTACTTTGCCCTTATGTTAAAGGTGGCAAAATCGGTTTATTCGGTGGTGCCGGTGTTGGCAAAACCGTCTTAATTCAAGAATTAATGAATAACATCGCTAACGAAAAAGGTGGTATTTCCGTTTTCGCTGGTGTTGGTGAAAGAAGTAGAGAAGGTAATGACCTCTACTATGAAATGATTAAAACTGGTGTTATTGATAAGACCGCTTTAGTGTTTGGTCAAATGAATGAACCACCAGGTGCTCGTATGAG
>CAMIVH010000109.1 GCA_946401755.1 uncultured Caryophanales bacterium
CTGGTCACTCGCCCCAAACTTAAATGTAATCTCCGGAAACGGGGATTTTTTTGTTAATGATTACGAGCGATTTCCGCTAATGCATCATCGTTATAGAAATAGTCTCTATCTAATGGGACATCAACGATAACGCCATCATCTGGATGAGCGCTTGGATTATCTTTAAAACCGGCTCTAGGAGCAATACCAGAAATACGGAAAATCTTTCCATCTGGAGTAGCAGTAATATATGAATTACAGGCACCACCAGCAGTATTTTCACCCACAATAGTGGCGCACTCGTTTTCTTTTGCTAAGTGTGGGAACCAAGTAGCACAGCTAAAGGACATCGCTGAAGTTAAAACAAAGAACTTATATTTATTAGCGAGGCAATCATCTTCATTGAATTTACCATCCAAATTAGTGTCGATTTTATATGATTGAGAGGCCGCGGTTTTAGTTAAAGCGCAGTAAGTAGTTAATTCAACGTTTTCAGTTAAATAACCCAAGATACCAATTGCTGCGATGACACCGCCACCAGGATTACATGTTAAATCAAAATAAATATTCTTAATGCCAGCTTTATTATTAATTTGTTTCATTAAAGAATAGACTAAAGCAAAGCTATCATAATTCACTAATTGTTCAGCAATTGCATCAGACATTTCGTAAGGATAATAGAGGAATTGATCAAAAGTAATGATCGCTGTATCACGATAATATCTAAGGCTTGGAACATTTCTACCTAAAGCCTTTTGTCTTCTAGCAACTAAATCTTCTTCATTATCTATTAAAGCGAGATAACGTTCACTCATAATGCCCGTTCTAGTATATGTTGAAGCGCCACACGCACTTGCGTTGTTACCCGCGCTTGAATGACAATCACCAATTACGTAGTTAATAAGTCTCTCAATAGCTTGACAGTAGAAGTTCTCATTATCACTCTTTAAGTTATTAACGATATCTTGATGATTCTTTGTTAGATAGTCATTGAAATCAGTAATTCTACAATCTCTAAAGCCATATGAAATGTCTAAATGGAACATTAAAGAATTATAGTTATATTCTCTAAAGTCATAATTATTTCTCGCGTTTCTAAAACGATAATCACCATTATGGAAATCTTCTTCAAAAGAAGTGCCAACATAATTAATCGCGACCGCACCTTTAGAGAAATCCAATATATAGAAGGCTGTACCATTAAAGTTACAACTTGCCCAGAAGCACATATTAAATGTGATGGAGTTAACTATAGAAAATGGTATATAGAAGTCATCATTATATTTATAAATATCTAAGTTATATTTATTTAAATCAAAAACGACATCTTGTGTTCCTTGTAAAGTAACGTAATTTTCTTTGATATGGGTATTAACTTCCTCACCATCAGTCATATAGAAGATGTTTCTTTCACCTCCATCAGAGGCGATAATATTATCAAAGTTATGAGCAGTAATAGTGTTCTTTTCATGATCAACGGCAAAGACTATATCGTATGGGCATGTATATGTAATCTTATTTCCTTCTTTAATAACTTCAACATCATCATAGATTGTTAATAAAGCTGTTTCTAATGACATATAAGGAATAAAAGTGTTTTCATCTTTAATCGCATATTCTAAGTCCCACACTTTATAGGAAACACAATCGCTTCTATTAGCGTTATATGCTGGAATGTATAAAGGTGCAGACATTAATGCAAAGTTCACTGGTGGTTCGATGTGTGAACTACTGGAACTAGAAGAAGTAGATGTGCTACTACTTGAACTTGAAGTAGAACTAGAAGAACTGCTACTTGATGAACTAGATGAACTTGAAGAAGAACTACTAGATGATGAACTAGAACTAGATGAACTGACACTACTGGAGCTACTTATTGAAGAACTACTCGAAGATGAACTACTAGAACTTGAACTACTTGAAGTAGAACTACTAGTGGTGCTTACACTTGATGAGGTAGTGCTGCTGTTTTCGCTAGATGTGCTTTCACTAGATTGAACGCTGCTTAAAGATTCACTTGATGAACTAACGCTAGAACTAGATGAACCAGTCGCAGGAGTGCAAGAAGCGATGATAAGCGCAAATAATGTAGGAACAATCTTACTTAATTTCATTTGGTGAAATAATATACTAGTGAAATAAAAATGTATAGTGAAAAATAAAAAAATCTAACCATGACGGCTAGATTTTTTACACTTTTTAGAATTTTGTTTACCACTTAAAGTCTGTATTTCTTGTGGCTAAGATACTCTTGTAGAATGATTGATTCTTTTTACTTAATACCATGATTAATGGATAACCAACACAGATGATGCAAACAAATTCACCTAAGAAGACACCACCAAACATGGTGAAGTAACTAACAGGGTTGAGTTCAAATGCCTCAGGTGTGGCAATACATGAATAGTAAATAACTAAAGGAATAACAATTGCATTAGCCAAGCATGGAATAAATCCAGCGGAGAATAAGTTCTTAACGAATTTTGAATAAACAATCATGATTAAGCAAGACACTAATGTAGTTAAGGTACCAAAGATAATATCAAGTGGACCAACAGTGGAGGCTAAGTTAGCAAGTAAGCAACCTAAAGTTAAACCAATAGTGTAACTAGGATTAAAGAACACTAATAAGTTAAGAAGTTCACTAATTCTGAACTGTGAGAATTCATATGATAAAGGGCCACAGGCAATAGTGATAACAGCGTATAATGCTGCAATCATGCCGTTGACACAAATCATTTTAATGTCGAAGTATTTTGATAATGTGTTAGTTTTCATTTAAATTTGATCCAATTCTTTTCTAATAGCTTTCTCGTTAAGGTTTTGGCCGATAAACACGAGTTTAATTAATCGGTCTTGATATTCATCATCCCAGTCATGGGCGAAGTTCTCATCATTATGTCTTAAATAAGTGAGTTGCGCTTTTGTTAATGTCGCAGAGAACCATTTTCTTGAATAAGTTAAGGTTGTTTGAGAACCCGCTGATTCATAGACATAGATATTTTCTTTTTCATTAGCGAAGTAGCAGACACCTTTTGCTCTAATGATATGATGTTTACCACTTTCTTCTTTGACCCAGTGTTCAAACTTTTCTTGGTCAAATGGTCTTCTACG
>CAMIVH010000110.1 GCA_946401755.1 uncultured Caryophanales bacterium
TTAACGCCACCGATTTCGGTATCTCTGATAGCAAATGTTACTTCACCAGATTTGACGTTCTTTAAGGCCGCTTTCATGGAGCGGAAGTTTTCTTCTGGATCAGCTTCTGGATTGAACATAATCGCAGAGCTAATTCCTTGGGGAATTGTCTTGCTTGGAATGACGTAAACGTTTGTATCAGCATCTTCCACCATTTCGCAAGCTTGAGAAGCCGCCATAACGATATTGGAGTTATTTGGGAAGATGAAGACGTTATGAGCGTTAGCTTTCTTAATCGCGCTAACGAAATCTTCACTACTTGGGTTCATGGTTTGACCGCCTTTAACAACGACGGAAATACCAATTTCTTTTAAGAAGTCTTCAATGCCTTGACCAGCGGAAACGCTAATCATTGCATATTCAGTTTTTTCTTTGGATTCTTCTTCCTCTTCGAATTCTAATTCTTCAGCGGAATCACCGACTTTAAGATTAACTAATTTAAGTTTTAAGAATTCACCAAATTGTTGAGCGTAATTTAAGATGTCACCTGGGTTAAGAACACGGATGTGAACTTTAACACAATCATCTTTAACATTAACCACTAAGTCATCACCATTTGTGGATAATAAATTGGAGAATCTATTTTCGTTGAATTGTTTCTTGTCTTTTAATAATTTCAAGATGAATTCTAACAAATATCCTTCTTCTTCGCTTTCTTCAGTAGAGCTTTGAGCTTCGGTTGCAGTGGCTTGGCTTCTTTCAACAAAGTCACCACCAGCGGCAATTCTCATACCTTCTAAAATTCTGATAAGACCAGCACCACCAGAGTCAATAACACCAGCTTCTTTTAAGACTGGTAAGAGTTCTGGAGTTCTCTTTAAGGATTCTCTTGCTTCTTGGAGCATGAGGTCTAAGCACTTTTCAATGCTCATGTTATCTTTAACGTTATCCGCGAGGAATTGGCTTGATTCACGAATAACTGTAAGAATTGTACCTTCAACTGGATTAACAACCGCTTTGTAAGCTACTTCAACGCCTTTTTGGAAAGCAGCGGAGAAAGCTTGTGCATCAACTTCTTCTAAACCATCTAGGCCTTTAGAGAAGCCACGGAAGATTTGGCTAGTGATAACACCGGAGTTACCTCTAGCGCCCATTAATAAGCCACGAGAGAAAACTTTACTAATTTCGTAAGCGGATTCATCACTACGGTTTTGAATTTCTTTACTACCAGAAGTAAGAGTTAAGTTCATGTTCATACCAGTGTCACCATCTGGGACTGGGAAAACGTTTAAAGCATCCACTTCTGGATAATGGTTATATAAATTATTGCTTCCTGAAATAAGAAGCTGTTTTAAAGTCTGTCCGTTTAAAGTTTTCATATGTATTAGTGAGAGGATAGTTGCTCACCGTAGACGTTTACGCTTGTGCAAGATTTATTAAATTGCTTATTGAGTTGGTACATAATGGTTTTTTGGCATTCAACGAGAGCTTCGGTAAGTTTAACTTCGTTAGAAAGCACTAAATAAACGTCAACGGAAAAAGTACGATTGGCGAATTTCTTCACGTAAATCGCTTGATCCTCGATAATTCCTTTCTTAATGCGTTTGTCAGCGCGGAGGGTATCTTCGCGTCTGGAGATATCTACGACACCATAGCATGCGAGTGCAGCGGCTCTGGTCGCGTCTTTGATATCTTGGGTGTGATAATAAACTTGGGTATTCGTGTTCTTTTCCATAAAGCAGTGTTATTTTACATAGTAAACAGGTTTATGTCAAATAATGGTTTTTCAAATCTTAACTTTGTCACCTAATTCGACACATTATCGTCTTAATAAAGAGAGCAGAGGAAGGAAGTCTTGATAGACATCACCATAGGAAACAATGACGTGATTGCCAAAGCTAGCCTTAAGAATTTCAAGAAGTCCTTCTTCCCCTAACGCAACCGATATTTGCGTTCTGCAGTATCCTTCTAATGAGAGATTTTCTTTCAATGTCGCAGGGATACATAGGGTATTATCTAAGGTGTAATCAGGCGCGATTTTGCATAGTGTGATACGGCCTTCTGGGAGTTCACCTTTCACACCAATTCCTAACCCACTTTCAAAATGTGTCATCAACTTATATGATGTCACCATGTTAAGTGGGACGGTACAATGCGCGAGCATGATGGAATTATCTTCATAATTGAATTTTGATGGATTTGCCATGAAAGAGCTGCGATTTGTTAATGAATTAACAATATGCATAGTAACTAAGCTAGGTACATCCCCTTCACAGCCAGATGTAATGCCTTCTTCGTTCAACATCGCTAAGGCTAAACATGCTGTTTGTTTATATTTCTTCAAAATATCAAAGCAACGGATTGTTAACCCATTTAATTGATATTTTGCGATTAACTTTTTAAGAGCGTTATAGATCACAAGAGAGAACTGTAAGTCCTCATGAGATTCCGCTTTAGCAATGAGTTCTTTCGCGTGAGGAACAACCTTGATATCAAGCATTTCTTTTTCTTCTTGCTCAATCAAATCTTCAAGTTCCTTCATCTTGATCTTTACAATATTTTGCTTAAAGTTTTGATAAATCATCTTTGGTTCCACTGGAGAAGCGATGAGCCAATTAGAAGGATTTCCAATTAAACCTAAGCGATTATCTTTAACATTGTTATAAGCGTTAATAATCGTCGCAATATGTTTAATCATATTAGCAATGTGATTTTCATCACCCGCTAATAAGAAGCAGAGTTTATTGTGATTTTCTAAATATGTTTTAATTTCTAAAGAAGCTGGTAAAGAATTGTTTCTAGATGTCGATAAAATGACGAGTGGTTCTGGTAAGTCATTTAGGCGTTTTAAGAAGAGATTTTCTGTTCCACCTGAACCGATAAGGATAATGTTAAAAACCGCGTCCTTAGCGTTCTCTAGTATCAATAAATCGTCATTCATTAAATAATTGTTGATTTCATCAACAAACAAAAGGTCTTCTTTGATGAGAGTGTCATCTTTTTTGCTTAAGAAGCTATAGAGTGTAATTAAGTTTATGTTCATACTTTTATTGTAATATAAGTAAGCATAAATAAAAAGCCTTGCGGCTTTCTATTATGATAAATGT
>CAMIVH010000111.1 GCA_946401755.1 uncultured Caryophanales bacterium
AATGTTTAATTGTTTTTCTTGTAAAGCATTCATAGCGATACCGATAGAATAAACTCTAATTGCCTTTTTTGCAACGCAAAGAGAACTATTACTTCATCAAATAAGGCAACTTAGCGACCTTTTCGATAGCAATTTCGTATTCTTCGTTTCCCTCTCTTGTAATTGAAACAATATGTTTATCATAGATAAAAGACTTGCATTGATAATCTTTACCTTTAAATGTTTTTAATCCGTTAAGCGGTAAGCTCGGTATTTCTCTAACCTTACCAACACTTAAGCCCATACACTTTATCAAACTTTCTTTAGCGCACCATAAGTAGTAGAAGTCACTATGTTCTTTAATCATCTTTGCTTCCGCTTCGTTGAAGATTCTCACTAATGAGGACATATCTTTGTATTTAACTTCCTCAATATCCACACCGATTTCAGAAGTGGAGACCGCCATCAAAACATATCTACCAGAATGAGAAATATTAAAATATGGGCCATTAGTAAAATATGGTTTACCATTTTCGTTTTTAAGTAACTCTTCTCTCGATAATTGATTCTTCAAATATGAAGAAAGTAGTGACCTAATTTGATCAATTTCATTCGCATATCTCAAAGCTTTTTCTTTTTGACCAACGGAAACATTTTCTAAAAGAAAACGGAAATGTTTCTTTCCTAAATCCGTATCAGCGACATATAGTTTGACTGTTTGCATACCTCTATTATATAGCCCAAAAGTTTGTTAGCAAGCAGTTACCCCTTTTTTCTTTTCTTAGAAAAGGGTAGACTAATTTCTATGAAAAAAAGAAATGTTGGTGTCTTACTTCCAGTATTCTCCTTACCAGGCAACCATGGCATTGGTGACTTTTCTAACTATGCCTATGAGTTTATTGATTGGTTAAAAGAGCATAAGTATCATTACTGGCAAATCTTACCACTTAATCCAATTGGCCCTGCTAATTCACCATATATCACAGTGTGTTCTGAGGCCATTGATATCCGTTATATTTCCTTAGATGATTTAGTGGCACGTAACTTACTTGATAAAACCCCAAAACATCATGCTGAAGCTGGTAGAGTTAACTATCAAGATGTATTAGCGTTTAAGGAAAAATACTTAAGACGGGCATATAAAAACTCAAAGATTTCACTTAAAAAGTTTGTTAAAGAAAACCCATGGGTTAGTGAATACGCCAAATACTTAGTACTTAAAAATATTAACGACAATAAACCTTGGAATGAATGGATTATTAAACATATTCCAAGCTTTGCAGAAGATGAAATCAACTTCCATATCTGGTGCCAATTTATAGCGTTGTCTCAATGGAACAACATTAAGAAATACGCTAATAAGAATGGTGTGAAGATTATCGCTGATTGCCCATTCTATGTCGGCCTCGATAGTGTTGATTGCTATTTAAATAAAGATGAGTTCATGATGGATGAACACTATAATCCAACAGTGGTCTCTGGTTGTCCTCCTGATGCCTTCTCTGATGATGGTCAATTATGGGGAACACCAATCTATAACTTCGATAAGATGAAAGAGAACAACTATAAGTTCTTGATTAGTCGTATTGCTTGTTTGGCCAGTAGAGCGGATATTCTCCGCTTGGATCACTTCCGTGCTTTTGACACATATTGTGTCATCCCGGCGGGAGATGAAAACGCTAGACGTGGTGAGTGGAGAATAGGTCCTCGTAATGATTTCTTCGATAATTTGTTCAAACAATATCCAAATATTCAAATCATCGCTGAAGACTTAGGCATTCTCTTTGATAGTGTTCACGAATTAAGAGATTATTACAAACTCCCAGGTATGAGAGTTATTCAATTCGTCGCCTTTGAAGAATTAAAAGAAATAGAAAATATTATAGTTTACCCAGGCACACATGATAACCAAACTTTATATGGATGGCTCAAGTCACTTGATAAAGAGCACAAAGCTATCTTAAGAAAAGAATATAAAGATTCTAAAGATATTTATGGATCATTGTTCAAAGAAGTCTGGGATATGCCAAGTAAAATCACCATCTTCCCAATGCAAGATCTAATAAAATTAGACGATAGAGCCAGAATTAATCATCCAGGCACAGTGGGTGAACACAACTGGACATTCAAGTTTAAAAACATGAAATTCTTAGAAACTGTCAAATATGGTAACTAGTTTGACAGTTTTTTTGTTTTGTATCTTTTAACCCTGTGATTAGTTTTCTCTAACTTTTGATATGTTATAATTTTGGCACTATGAAAAACAAACTTACTGCATTGGCGTTTATTTCTTTGTTGGCTTTAAGTGCCTGCGGAACAAAGGAATATCAGCCTCAAGATTACATTCTTGAAATGAATTACAAGAGCGATTTCCGCATTTTACAACTAACAGACATTCATCTTTCAGATAAGGATGACAAAGAAACCCAATTCAAGTTCATGGATTTACTTTACCAAGATGCGAATAATCCAGACTTAGTCGTTGTGACAGGTGACTTATTTACATTCGCTGGTAAAGATACCGCGAAGAGCTTACTCAAGTACCTAGATGGTAAAAAGGTCCCATGGACTGTTTGCTTTGGTAACCACGATGAACAATGCTACTTCTCCGTGGATTGGTTAACAGAAACCTTATCTAAGTATGGTTCATACTGTATGTTTAAAGACTTACAAGATGACAAGGTGAATGGTAACTGTAACTTCGTTATTAACTTAAAAGATGGTGGCAAAGTTCATGATCAATTATTCATTATGGACTCCAACCGTTATAACTTTAGCTTTAGTCAATTAGGTTATGACTGCTTCAAGGAAGACCAAATCAATTGGTACAGCGACATTGTTAACTACACAACCGCACAAAATGGTGGTGTTGTTAATTCCTTAATGTTCTATCACATCCCATTACCAGAAATTAATGCTGCATGGGACGAAGCAAAGACAAACAACACCGTTATTTATGGTGAAAAGAGAGAAGCCTCTTGCCCACCAGATCATGACTATGGTTTCTTTACCAAGATTAAAGAATTAGGTTCCACAAAAGCAATGTTCTTTGGTCATGACCATATCAATAACTTTGAAG
>CAMIVH010000112.1 GCA_946401755.1 uncultured Caryophanales bacterium
CCACCATGCGCTCTGCAAGAAATGTAGAATTCATAGTTACCAGCTTTTTTCGCATTAAATGTTAATGTTAAGACAGCTTGTGATGGCCATTGGTCAACCATATCTGTATCAACGTTATGGGATTCTTTGAATGTGACTGCATTACCTTCACTTGTGCCACTTTCAACTTGGACGATAATATCCGCACCATTGACGGTGATTGTAATCTTATCTCCGGTATAGCCGTCTTTTGTAGCGCTAATTTGGGCACTGCCTTTCTTAAGAGCGGTCACTAAGCCTGTGTCAGAAACGGAGGCGATTGTCGCATCGCTGCTCTTCCAAGTAACACCATCAAGAGCGGCATCGCCTTCTTTAGCACTTAATTGCACTGTTTCTTCGAGTTCTAATGTTGTTTTATTATCAGCCGCAGCGACGGTGATTTTTGGTTTTGCAGGAATACTGCTTTTTGATGAAGTTGGCGCGTTAGAAGCACTGTTACCACTTTGGTTACAGCCGATGACTCCGAATGTCAACGCCAACGCAAAAAGTGGTAGCAAAAATATTGTCTTTTTCATTTTTAAATTCCTTTCTCTTATTTATTAAAAATGATTTGAATTTGCTAAAAAACACTTCATTAGGAATGTGTGTATTAATCAAACTCTTTGTTAATGACATTATAACTAAAGATAATTGCGTGTGAATAGTTAATTATATTTTTGATTGATGAAGTGAAGAAAAAAAGACCTCCCGTAACGGAAGGTCTTAATTGCATAAACTTTATGATTAGGCTTTTGGTAAGAACTTGAAGCAGTCTAACGCTGGAGCTTTACCATGGAATTCGATGACGAATGAATTGTCACCTTGTTTAAGATTGACATCACCAATGATGACGTTTTGTGTCTTAGCACCCATTCTAGCACCATCACCTAAAACGATTGCATCTTCGTTAACTTGGACGTTAGCATCGTTAAGTTTAATTGTAGCGTCGGTGGCAAACTTGAATTCTTCGCCAGCTTGCATATTATAGTGAGGAGCAGCAGAGATGACTAAAGTCATGGTTTGTGCTTTTTCAGAAGTAACTGTGTATGATAAGGAAACTTCTTCAGTGACATCATAACCAGTGATGTAAGCGCCACCACTGTGTGCGAAGGCAATATATGAACCATCTGGATACATATGGAAGCCTAAGGATTCGAAATCAAAACCATCTGGTTGATTTTCTGCTTCAACTCTGATTTCACCTGGAACTGGTTCATCAGTAACTGTAACTGTGACTCTCGCGGTTAACATACCTTCTTTAGCAACATAGACATAAGCTGTGCCTAAACCACCACCAAGGACTAAGCCTGTTTCACTAACTGTAGCGTAGTCTGTATTACTGGAGGTATATGTGATACCAGTTTTATCTGTTGGTTTTGTCACGTTAATTTGTGCAGTACCACCTAAGTTGACGTTAAGAGCATCACTTGAAAGTTCAATTGCTTCTTTAGCGGCTGGTTTAACAACGGTGATAGTCGCTTGTTGTTTTGAATAGAACACTAAATCATCAAGATATGGAGCTGAGTTACCAGTAAATGAGATTTCTAAAACGTTATTAGTGGCAATATCAAGTTTACCAAGAGAAATTTCTTGGAAATCATTTGAAGAACCACCATCAAGAGTTAAGCCTGCTAAGCTAACATCAGCGTTATTTAACTTAATAGCCATTTGAGCGCTTAAGTCGACACCAGAGCTGCTGGAAGCCATTGTCATGACTAATTCAGCATTAATAGCCGCGCTACTTGTAAATGTTAATGTTTCTTTATCACCATTACCAAAGTGGGCGATACATTGTTTGTCAGAAGCATTACCTTCTTCTCTAGCATAAACTGGAGTTTGACCATCATCGCCATCACCCCACCAGCCATCGGCGGCATAGTGATCTGCATCTTCGAAGTGCAATGTGGCTAAAGGAGCACCTCTTTTAACTGTGAGTCTGAATGTTCCTTTGTCATAGCCTTCTTTTGCGACTGTGATGTTTGCACTACCAGCACCAACAGCGGTTACTAAACCTTTGTCATCAACTGTTGCGACTTTAGTGTTGGAAGAGGCCCATGTGCCACCTTCGACACTGGCTTTGAGTTGTAAAGTAGCTTCGACTTCAACTTCACCTTCGGTTTTGTCGTTACCATCAGTAACTTTGATTTTTTCCTTTGCAGGAATGGATGATGACGTATTGTTTGATGGAGTAGCTGAATTATTACATGCGGCCAAACCTAAACCAAACAATAACGAAATTGCCATCATTGGGAGAAAAATCTTATTTTTTCTCATATTTTTTATCCTTTCTTCTATGTCTGCTTGCTAACAAAATCGCAAAGCAAAAAAGTTTACGAATTTTGATAAACAAGTCTCTTGATATTTTCAGTATACAACTGTCACACGCATTTGTTAAATATAATTAATATTCAACATTTAAATAATATATAAGGAAATAAAAAGACCATCTTGCGACGGTCTATTTTAATTTTTTTCAAGCCTATTTCTTAAATTTCTTTGGGCCTTTGAAGGACTTGTCTGGACGATGAATGTGTTCAGGACGTGACGCTCTTTCTTTTTCTTCATCATAGCCTTCTGGCTTTTCAGCGAATTCTTTATGAGAGACTTTCACTTTGCCTTTTTCATCGATTTCGATGACTCTAACTTTGAGTTTGTCACCTAATTTGACAACATCTTGGGCTCTATCGATATAGCCATAGCCTAATTGGCTGACATGGCATAAGCCATCAACATTACCGAATAAGCGGACAAATGCACCATAGTCTTCAACACGGTTGACTTCACCTTCGAAGACTTCACCAACTTTAGCTTCACGGATGATATCTTGAATCATGCCTTTAGCCTTATTGATGGTTTCTCTATCCATATGGTAAATGGTAACTTGACCATTATCTTCGATATCAATCTTCACGTTATCACATTGAGCGATGATTTCGTTAATGACTTTACCACCGGTACCGATAACTTCTCTGATTCTATCTGGATCAATGAAGAATGTATCCATCTTAGGAGCGTATTTACCAACATC
>CAMIVH010000113.1 GCA_946401755.1 uncultured Caryophanales bacterium
GTTATTAGTTGCTACTATTCTATACCACTATTATGGCTTTGTAATCAAAAATAAGAGTCAACTCTTATAATTAATGCTAATATAGTGGCATGTATGTTTTAGATTACTTATATCGTTATCAGAATATTGATTTTAGAGAAGTACCATTTAATGAAGTGGACGCTCTTGTTTTAGCGATGGTTTCTTATTTTCCTTTTGATGAATTAAATAATCAAAAAGAACTCTATTCTAGCGACGAACTATATAGAAGAGTTAAGGAATATGTTCCTCCTAAAGACGCTAATGAAAGAAAGTTAAATTATATTGAATTAGTCAAAATATTATGTCATTCGTTAAGATATAAACACGCTAAGTTTGCTTGGTTCTCTAAGAAAAGAGATACTGTCCATTCTAAGCAGTTCCAAGCCATTACGATTATCTTGCATGATTTTGCCTATGTTTCTTTCTGTGGTACTGATTCCACTACCTTAGGCTGGAAAGAAGATTTCAATATGGCCTATTTAGATACTGTGCCTTCTGAAATCGAAGCCATCCATTATCTTAAAGATGTTTCTTATAACTTTGTTTTTAAGAAACTCTATGTTGGTGGTCACTCTAAAGGTGGTCGATTAGCGATTACCGCAGCAAAAAAATTAAATAAGAATTATAAGCTCTTAGGAGTTTACTCCTTTGATGCTCCTAACTATCCAAGCGAATGTTATGACACTGAATATAAGAGCATTCTCCAATTAATACGTGAATATACGCCTGATGAATCGATTATTGGCCGTCTCATGACAGAATATCGTGAAAAGAAGATAATTGCCTCTAGTAACGGTCTTTTGATGCAACACGATGCCTTCTCATGGGAAGTTGATGGTCATTTATTTGTCTTAAAAGATAAATATACCGAAAGATCATCCCGTATTGTCGATACAATTAACTACGCTTTAAATAACTATGATGAAGATATGAAGAAAGACTTTATTGATACAGTCTTTGACTATCTATCACGTCTTAATATTGAAAAACTACCAAATGAAAAAGAGTTCCTCTCATTTATCGCTTCTAACTTTAAACTGATTAGAGGGGAATGGAAGAATACTTCCAAAGAAAAAAGAGCAGTCATTAAGAAGATGCTCTTTAATATCTCTAAGGACTATTTATTAAAGAAGAAGGATTAGTCTTGAAGAATTGAATCTTCCACTTCTTCTTTCTTCTTCCTTTTAAGGAAGTCTGGCTTTTTAAGTCTCACTAATAAGAGGACACCATAGAGGGAGCCCACTAAACCTAATACTAATAAAATAATATAGAAGACAGTAATACCAGTTTGACCAGCAGGAAGGGTGAGGATTAATCCAACAAGACCCAAAATCAAAGCGATCACGCTGGTGATTGGTAATAAGTAACTTAAAATTTTATTTTCAATATAAATAGCTCTTTGTTCTTTTCGCTCTTTATCGAGAGCCTTTTTATTTTCGTTCATAAGAATATATTATCACTATTTGATAAATTAACAAAATCTTAATAAAAAGCGGAACCGAAGCTCCGCTTTATGATTTGAATTAGTTAGACGAGAGAAGTCTATTGATAGGAACCTTTGTTAACGAGTTCGTTTTCAACTAATTTGCCTTCAGCATAGCCTGGAAGCATGATACCACGGATCTTTTCGAGTGTTTCTTCTTCAACACCCATGGCCTTTAATAAGTTATCAGCGTTGTAACGAAGGGTCTTGTCTTCTTCGAATTTATATTCGAATTGTTGGCCATCTCTTTCAAATGTATAACCAGAAACAAAGAGATTTAAGAATTTTGGCATATGAGCATTTTGAGAATTGTGCATATGGCATCTCTTGTTGTTTGTTAAGGTTGTTAATTCGAAGTCGATGATTGCATCAGTGTAACTGACACCACAGATAGCGTTGAGTAAGAAACCAGTAACACCAGTTCTATCAGCGCCACCCCAGCAGTGGAAATAAACGTGTTGCTTATCAGCTTCAGCGAAGTATTCAAAGATTTCTTTGACTAAGTTACGGTTAGCGTTAGCAGCTTCACTTGTTCTATTTGGATCTGTGATGAATTTGTGGAAGGAGTTAATAGCGCATCTAACGTATTGAGCTTTGCCATTAACGTTACCAGCTTCAGTAACTGTTTCTAATTCATTGTTGTAGTTAGGAGCGGCCCATTCGCCTTCCCAGTTTAATGCGGATTCTGTCATACTGCCAGAACCTGATTTTGTTCTTAAGTCTAATTCAAGACCGATGTTCATAACATCTTCTTGGACTGCTTGGCCAGCTTCTGCATCTTCGCCTGTCCAGTTTGCACTGTGGCCACTACTACCATCTTGGAAAGCCTTTGGAGCAATTTCACCACCACGGTAGATTAAGCCTTGATTTGTTCTAACACCATAGGAGGTGCTGTAACCACCGATATCACGGACGTTAGAAATCTTGCCCATTGTAATCATACGTGGATAGTCACCTGTGAGGAAGTTTTTCATTTGGGAAGCTTCATCACCTTTAACTAATTGATAGTAATATTTTGTACCACGGAATAAGTTTGGTAATTTTGCGGAAGCACCATCAGCAGCGACTGGAACTTCACGTTTGTCGCTCTTATCTGCTTTACTCCAGAAAACAACTTTAGCACCGGAGAAATCTTGATCACCTTTTTCCCACTTTAATTCGATTGGGACATTTTCGTAAGCTTGGCTACGTTTTAACATTGTACAAACGTCAACGCCACCAGTGTGATCATCATCGTAATCACTGTGGTTATCGTCTGTTTCTTTATAATCAGCAGCTTCTTGCCATGTCATGTTGCAGTTTAATCTGTCAACACGTGATGGATATGTAATGAAAGTCTCCTGTTCTTTCATTGCATCAACGTAAGCTTTAACGTGTTCTGGAACCATGCAATCATCAGCGAGTTTTTCAAAAGCAACTTCCATTGTTGGAGTCGCAACAGGTTCAAATTTAGGTTCGGATGATTTTCCACTATTAGAAGGACGATTGTTTTGGCAAGCGCATAAACAAAGGGCCATAACAGCAGAAACTAAAAGA
>CAMIVH010000114.1 GCA_946401755.1 uncultured Caryophanales bacterium
CCTTGTTTAATTGTCTTTGGTTGTGCACCATCTCTTTCCCAACCTAAAGTTCCTTTAAGGTAATCCACCATGCCTGGCCATTCATTCCATGGGCCATTACGTAAATGGCTACGATAGTTCCTAGATGGGTTAGAACTATAACTTGTTAATTCGAAGTCGATAACTAAGTCTGTATAGCTCATACCAAGAACTGCACCGAGCATGAATCCCACAACGCCAGTTCTATCGGCACCACCATAACAGTGATAATAAACTGGATGTTGATCCGCTTGAGCAAAGGCTTCGAATAACGATTTGATTTGTGAAGTATTTTGTTGCATGCCTTTATGGTAACTACTGATACTCAACATCTTATAAGAGATATCATTATTTTCTGCGAAGTTGCAGTAGCCTGACTTACTTGGATAACCATTGGTTTCACTGCCACTTCTTAAATCAATTTCTAAACCATTGATCATGCCCATATCTTCTCTGAAGGCTTTCTTAGAAGCATCTGTTTGAGAAACGATATGACCATCTCTAGCATCTGTTTTACCTGTGTCATCGGTATAGCGTTGGCTACCATACCAACCAGTCTTACTATTGATTTCACCACCACGATAGACTAAACCTTGTTTAATTCTTTGACCAGATGAAGTCATATAACCACCCATATCACGAACGTTAAACATTGGTCGAGCGTCAATCCAACGTGGATAATCGCCTGTAGTAAAAGATGCAACTTGTGAATCTTTACCATCGACACTTACTTTGTAATAGTATGTTTCGTTGACAAATAAGTTCTTTAAGTAAGCCTTTGTGTTGTTTGTTTTGATTTGTTTTGCGTCACTTAAATCCGCTTTTTTACCAAAGGTAATTGTGTATTCTTTATTCTTTAAGCTTTCAGCAGGTGTGAATTCAATTTCAATACCTTTAGACTCATCGCTCTTTTCACCCTTAGTGTAGTCCGCTCCAACAGGATCTAAATAATCATTTTCTGTCTTACCATCACGATAACCACCAGTATTATCTTGATAATCACGTGTACTTGGTAAAACACCTTTTGTTAAGTCAACACCAGCGGTACCATATAAATCGTTTAAATAATAGTCCGCATCAGCGCCTTTTTCTTGTAAGAGTTTCTTTTGTTGATTTCTCATATCATCAACGTATTTCTTACAGTTAGGAGACATTGAAGATAGGTTGTTTGGATTTAAAAGTGTGAAGTTATCATTTTTAACTTCTTCTTTAGGAGCTTCACTGCTACTTGAAGAAACTGGGTCTGATGATTCACTTGCGCCACTACTTGTGCTTACATCGCCTGAATTACTAGGTGTAGGTGTGTTACTGCTGCCACCATTGTTACAGCCAGTAATACATAAAGCAGCAATCATTGAAACAAAAAGAAGACTTTTTTTCATAATAAATATCCTTTCAGTTTGTTTTGAAACTATGTATTTAATTCGCTTTTAATTATACAACAAAAAGAAAATAAAAAGAGAGATGTTTTCCATCCCTCTTTTATAGTCAGTAATAAGTGTCTATCTTCTACGACCTGTAATCATCGCAACATAGTAGATAACTCTAATAAGAATCGCGATAAAGTCACTATAGAGGATATAGGCACAGTAATAAGTAAGATTGTTATCTTGACCCGCTCCGGCTTCGGCAATTTTCTTAATACGATTGACGTCATAAAGAGTCACAAGCATTAAGAAGGCGAAGATTAATAAGGAAACAATCCACGATAATTGGACGTTAGTCTCACTAACTTGACCGAAGAGTATCATTAACCAATTCACTAAAGAAAGTCCAACAGCGCCGATAAGAAGGCCAATTAATATTGTGCCTATTCCAGCGAGTCTTCCTTTGCTGATATAGCCTAAAAGGGCCATTACACCAAAGATTAAGGAAGTAATACCGAAGGATTCCACTAAAATCACCCAATCAAAGATAAAAGTGAACGTGGATAACATGATGCCCATTAAGACAACGTAGATCATTAATGGCACAAAGATATTATGTCTTCCTCTAGCAAAAGTGATTGGTAAGACGAACGACATCACAAGTAAGGCAATAACGGAAACACCAAGAGTAATAATTAAACCCATTAAAAGGTTTTCATTATAGACACCATCTACAGCAGTAATTTTTAGCAAATGTTGGAAACCGTAGCCAAATCCTGCCGCCACCACTGTGGTGATGAGTAAGCAAATAAACATCATCCCAAAGACTTTGGTTAAGAAAGCACCTTTGGTTTGCTTGTTCGAAAAATCGTAGATGACTTGTGAATCGTTTTTATATGCTGACATATTTAACTTATAGAATGTTGTTTAATAAGGCTTCGTAGGAATCAATCTTTAAGGAAGCACCACCGACTAAACCACCATCGACATCTGGGCAAGATAAATAAGCTTTGATGTTTTCTGGTTTAACGGAACCACCATATAAGACTCTGATTTCATCAGCAACATCACCGAACATTTCTCTTAAAACATCACGGATGAATTTGCAAACGTCTTCAGCGATTTCTGTAGAAGCATTTTTACCGGTACCAATGGACCAAACTGGTTCATAGGCCACGACTAAGTTCTTAACATCTTCAGCGGTTAATTCTTTTAAACCGACACGGACTTGTTCACCAACAACGGCCTTTGTTTGGTTAGCTTCGAATTGTTCTAAAGTTTCACCAACACAGTAAACTGGAACCATGTTATTAGCGATTAAGGCTTTGATTTTAGCGTTGCACTTTTCGTTTGTTTCATTGTCATAGGTTCTTCTTTCACTATGACCAATTAAAACCCAGTCAATGCCAAATTCTTTGAGCATAGGAACGGAGACTTCACCAGTGAAAGCACCGTGATCATTGAAGTGGACATTTTGGGCAGCCACGATCATTTCTTTAGCGACGTTTTCTTTCACTGTAGCGAGTGATAAGTATGTTGGGGCAACACCTAAATCGATGTTGTTAGCTTCAGCCTTTTTGGCTAAGTCACGGGAAGCAACGGCAAACTCTTTAGCTTCGCTAGCGAGTTTGTTCATCTTCCAGTTACCTAATAAT
>CAMIVH010000115.1 GCA_946401755.1 uncultured Caryophanales bacterium
AAGAAAGCCCTAGTCATATCGCGTGGTAAGACAAATTCCATTGAATTAAACCATGATCAAAGTGAATTTGCGATGCTCCTTAAGGAAATTGGTTACTCCGTTATTTCCTATTTTTCTCAAGACATTGAAAACATTGATAAGAATACATATTTAGGTTCTGGTAAGATTGCGGAAATCGCTAGTTACTATCATCAATATAACGAAGAGAACCCAGAAGAACCAATCGATATCATTGCCTGTAATTTTGAATTAACTGGTCTACAAAAGAAAGCCATTGAGGCTATCACCAAAGCGGAAATAATCGATAGGACATTTGTTATCTTAAACATTTTTGAAAAGAACGCAAAAACTAAAGAAGCTAAACTTCAAGTGGAAATCGCGCGTTTAGAATACTTAAAGAATCACCTTGTTGATGAAAAGGCATCATATTCCCAAGTGACAAGCGGAAGTGGCCACAATAAAGGTAAAGGTGAAAAGCAAATCGAATTATCAAAAAGACAAATTGCTAAAGCGGTTTTACAAAAGAAGAAAGAATTAGAAGCGATTAAACTCTCTCGTAGAAATATGCGTAGTAAGAGAATAAATAATCCTTCACCAAAGATTTGTATTGTGGGTTATACAAACGCTGGTAAATCCACTCTTATGAATCGCTTAGTTAAGCTCTCTAAAGAAGATAAAACAGTCTTAGAAAAGAATGCCTTATTCGCCACTTTAGAAACTTCCACTAGAAACATCTCAATATTTGGTTATCCAACATTCTTCTTAACCGATACAGTTGGTTTCATTTCACATTTACCAGTCTATTTAGTGGATGCTTTCCGCTCAACTTTAGAAGAAATCAAAGAAGCTGATTTATTGGTCCAAGTGGTCGACCTTTCTGATCCATTTAAGGAAGAAGAAATTGAAACCACTAAAGGAATCATCAAATCCTTAGAAGCGGATAATATCCCAATGATTAATATTTATAACAAATATGATTTATTAGGCGGATTCGCTAACTTCATTCCTAAAGAAGATGAACTCTTAGTGTCTCTTTTAGATGAAAATGATGTTTTAGATGCCTTAAAGTTCATTGTTAATAGTGCCACTAAGAATTGGCTCAGAAGAGAACTACTAGTACCTTATAGTGTGGATTTTGCCACTTTTAGCAAAGAAAACTACGTTCTAAGTCACA
Source organism: uncultured Caryophanales bacterium (assembly GCA_946401755.1). Lineage (GTDB taxonomy): Bacteria > Bacillota_I > Bacilli_A > RFN20 > CAG-826 > RUG14515. The sequence goes on from CAMIVH010000115.1 coordinate 1,175, forward strand.
AAGAAAAAGAAGACGGCTATTTATGCGACGTCCTCTTAAATCCTGCTTACGCTTATAAATATCTTAGAAACTAAAGTCCTAAGTGTTTTGTATAAAGTTGATAAACTAAATCAGCGACTTCTTCAATTGATCTATTTTCAGAATCAATCTTATAGTCAACATTTGGAATTTGGTTATGGTCAAAGACTCGACGGTCATTTTCGATACGTCTCTTAGCGTCTTCTTCCTTATCGCCACGTTCTAACATTCTCTTATAACGAATCTCTTCACATGTGGATAAATAAAAAGTCACAATTCTTTTGTCATTAAGACGAGAATATGACTTCAAACCTTCTAAATCAATAACCACGACACGGTCATTAGCAATTTGGTCTTTAGTGGAACCATAATAGTTGCCGTTGTAATTGGTATATTCAACGAATTTGTCTTCCTTGATTAATTGATCAAATTTTTCTTTAGAAACGAAAAAATAGTCCCTACCGTCGACTTCATGAACGCGCATTGGACGAGTGGTGGTGGTTATAGCCTTTTGGATGCCATACTTCGCCATCAGCATTTTTGCCGCTTCTGTTTTTCCTGATGCACTTGCGCCGCTTAGAACTATCATAATAATTACTAATACTATATCACTTTTGAAAAAAAGCGCATTTTCTTTTTTTGTGGCAATTTTTTTAAAAAAAGTTAATTCAAAGAATTAAAGAAAGAACTCATAAAAAAATATGCAACTTTTTTGGACAAATTTGAAAAAACGCCCCTATTTCATCTATAGGAGGCTTTGTTATGAGTCTATGCGAAAAAAGCTTCAAACAATTAAATGAAATGACTGAAGAAGTGGCTTATCGATTCTTCGTTGCTAAAAGGCTAAACACCATGAAACAAAGAGGCGAAATGCTTGAAGAAGATAATCCTCCTTATTTAGTTTATTTGTTACGCGTTGAAAAAGCCTATCGCTCCTTAGACGAAAGAGAAAGAAACCTCATCAATAATGAATTCTTTTTCCAAAACTATCAGAACTGGTGGATAGGTATTTATTCAAAGACAAGTTTTTACCGCTTTAAGAAGAGAACAATGCTCCGTTTCTTGGAGGCTTTCTATCATGGTTAAAAGAATTCTAATAGTAACTTCGTTTTTTGCTTCTGGAATTATGGGTTTCACCCCTAAAGGAGGCATTGAATTACCAATCATTTCTGGTCCAGTAGGTACAAGCACGGATAGACTATCAATTGACCTATCTCTTGATTTAAGTATAGAAAAGCCCACTCCTGGAACAGGGTACATTGGTAAAATCGCTATGGATTATTTTGTTAGTCCAATTTATGGACCTTTCAAAGTGGGGGATCCTGACTTTAATGCCACATTTACCTATCGCGCCGATATTGATAATCAACAAATATTAGAAAGATTAAGAATATTTACCGCAAGTGGTGAGTTATTAAATGCGAACACAATGCCCGCTAAAACATATGAAGATAATGCTTTAGAAGAAGTAACCTTTTTAGTGCCCATCCGTAACTGTTTATCAATTAAAGGAATTACCCTCAAATTTGAAATATTAGCAAAGAGCAATCGCGCCATCTTAAAGACCTACAGTGCAACAATATATCCAGTCTCTACTCCTAACAATTCTTATCAATATTATAGAAACAACATTTATCAGTCTTTACCAATTGGTTTTTATGGTGATGGACATGAGATGAAATCCATTAAAGAAACCATCAGTTTTTCTAATTTAGGGGACTATTTAGAAAGCGATTATTATTATCGTTTAGATGTTAAAGATAAAGGCTTTAGTTATGAATCAGATTTCCCATTAACTTATAAGAGTCTAAACCTGAGATTTGAAGATCACGAAAA
>CAMIVH010000116.1 GCA_946401755.1 uncultured Caryophanales bacterium
CATACTAAAATCACAGAGGTTACATAATATGCGAATGTTTGACTTACAGGGTGCTGTCAATGCTCTTTTGACCAACCCTAACATTGTTTCTTTACTTAATTCTATTGAATTATATAAAGGAAAAACTACCGCCGTTAAGAAACTCAAAAAAGTTGAAAAATTAACGGAACTTGCTTACATCAGTGGCACAGAAGCTAGCTGTGCGATGGGTTCAGTGTTCATCGGTGATGACCGTATGAAAGCTTTACTCATTAAGGGACAATCCCCAGCAACCTATACAGAATATGTCTTCAATGGTTATTACAAAGCATTAAAGCACATCGATGAATGCTACAAATTCCAACCATTCGATCGCTCATTTATCTCCACATTACATTACTATTTATATAAGGACTATAACCCAGAGATGGGTGGTCAATATAAAGACGCCTTAAATTATATTCAAGAAAGAATGACTGATGGTTCAATGAGAACAATCTTCGTCACTGCTGATCCAAGTGCGGTTCCTCAACTATTAGACAATCTTGTTTACCAATATAACCTTGCCGCTCAAAATGAAGAAACAAATAAGCTCGTCCTTATTCTTGCTTTCATGCTCGACTTCGTTTGTATCCATCCATTCAACAGAGCCAATGGTCGTATCTCCAGATTAATCATGAACTTCTTAATGAAGAAGAATGGTTACGATATCGGTAATTACTTCTCCATCCCATATATCATGAGACAACGCTTCTCTGATTATATTGATGCTTTTGAAGCTTCTTCCCAAGGCTGGCATGATAATGAAAACGATTACACCCAATTCGTTACTTATATGCTCAAGTGCATTTTAGAAGCTTATCGTAAACTTGACTACATTATGGAAGTCAACGATATGGATGAATTAACCATCGAAAAAGTTTACAAAGTTATCTTTGATAGTGCTAAACCAATTAGCAAACGCGTTATTGAAAACGTTTTATACGCCACAAGTTCAGCCACAATCGAAAAGGCTTTAGCAGAACTCGTGAAAGATAATAGAATCCAGCTCATATCTAAAGGTAGATATAGCAAATACTTTAGACTATAAGGAGAATCAATCATGGCAAATTACGATGCAAAAAATATTAGAAACGTAGTTATTTTAGGTCACCAATCAACAGGTAAAACAACTTTAGTTGAATCCTTAGCGTTCATCGCTGGCTTAATTCCTCAAAAAGGTGAAGTTGAAAAGAAAAACACATTAAGTGACTACACACCTGATGAACAAAAAAGAGGTGGCTCAATTCAAACAGCCGTTATTCCTTTAAATTATAAGGATCACAAAATTAACATTATCGATGTTCCAGGTAATGATGACTTCATCTCTGAATACATCGGTGTCTTAGGCGCAGTTAAAGGTGCGGTCTTAGTGATCGATGCCTCTATTGGTGTCCAAGTCGGTACAGTTAAGCACTGGAACCAACTTAGAAAACGTGGTATTCCAACATTCATCTTCATCAACAAAGTTGATAAAGAAAACGTTAAGTTTGATGAATTATTAGAAGAAATCCGCGCTAAGTTAGGTAAGAATGCGATTCCATTCTGCTACCCATTAGGTCATGGTGAAGGCTTTGATGGCTTCGCCAATGTCGTCGACTTAAAAGCCAGAAAACTTCATGGCAATAAATGCCAAGATGAACCAATTCATGATGATAAGAAAGAAAAGATCTTTGAACTTCATAACATGATTAGTGAAGAAGTCGCTAAAGCCGATGACGTCTTATTAGAAAAATTCTTCTCCGGTGAAGAATTCACCGTTCAAGAAGTTCACGAATCCTTAAGAAAACTTGTCTTAGCGGGCGAATTAGTCCCAGTCTTAGTCGGTAGTGCCACAAAGAATATCGGTGTTGAAACAATGCTCGATATGTTCATTGACTACTTACCATGTCCAGCGGACTTAAAACCATATGAAGCTAAAGATGAAAACGGTAATCCAGTCACACGTGATACAAAAGACAGCGAACCATTCTCCGCTTACGTCTTCAAGACAGTCGTTGACCCATATTCAGGCACAATTAATATCATTAAAGTTAATTCTGGTGTCTTAAAAGCAGGCGATGATGTCTACGTTGGTAAAGGTGTCCAAAGAGTTTCTATGCTCTATCAAATGACTGGTAAGAAACTAGACGCTATTCAAGAAGTCCACGCTGGTGATATTGCTGCGATTACAAGACTTGAAGGCGTTGCTAGTGGTATGACACTCTCCTCACCAAAAGCCGTTATTGAATATAAACCAGCCCATTATCCAACCGCTGTTATCTTCAAAGCTATTATCTTAGCTAACAAGAATGATGAAGCTAAGATTGGTCCAGCGTTAGCCAAAATTCAAGCTGAAGATCCAGCCGTTGAAGTCAAACGTAATAATGAAACAAAACAATTATTGTTAGGTGGTGTTTCTGATTCCCATATCAGCTTCGTCTTAGGCAAATTAAAAGATACCTATAAGATTGATGTCACAACCGAACCAATGAAAGTTGTCTATCGTGAATCCATTAAAGGTACCGCCGAAGGCGATGGCCGTTACGTTAAACAATCTGGTGGTAGTGGTTTCTATGGTGTCGTTAAGATGAGATTTGAACCAGCTGAAGAAAGCGTCTTCGCAGAAGAAGTCTTCGGTGGTGCAGTTCCAAAGAACTACTTCCCAGCCGTTGAAAAAGGTTTCTTTGAAGCCCTTAACAGTGGCCCATTAGCAGGCTTCCCAGTTATCGGTGTTAAAGGTGTCCTTGTTGATGGTAAATATCACCCAGTTGATAGTAACGAACAAGCGTTCAAGATGGCCGGTATCTTAGCGTTCAAAGATGCTTATCCAAAGTGCAAGCCAATCATCTTAGAACCAATCATGAGAATCCATGTTATTGCTCCAACAGAATATACTGGTGATATCATGTCTGACTTAAATACACGTCGTGCCCGTATCCAAAACATGGAAGAACACGAAGGTATGCAAGATATCGAAGCTTTAATTCCTGAAGCTGAAATCGTTGACTACGTCACACAACTTAA
>CAMIVH010000117.1 GCA_946401755.1 uncultured Caryophanales bacterium
GGGAAGTTAAGGTCAATATCAGGAGTCTTTTCAGCATTGAATCCTAAGAATGTTTCAAATGGAATGTTTTGACCATCATGCACCATAGGTGCACCACATTCTGGACACACTCTATCTGGTAAGTCATAACCAGAACGATATTGAGGCATTGTTTCACTGGTCCATTCGAAGTGTTTACACTTTGGACAACGGTAATGAGGTGGCAATGGATTAACTTCTGTGATGTTAGACATAGTCGCAACAAAAGAAGAACCAACAGAACCACGGCTACCAACGATGTAACCATCTTCATTCGCTTTCTTGATTAATAAGTGAGCGATGTAGTAAATAACGGAATAACCATTGCTGATAATACCGTTTAGCTCTTTTTCCAAACGGGTTTCAATATATTCAGGAAGCGGATCACCATATAACTCATGAGCTTTTTCATAGCACATGTTCTTTAAATTGCTTTCACAGTTTTCAATGGTTGGTGTATATAAGTGGTCATTAGGAACAGGCATAATTGGCTCAATCATGTCAGCGATTAAGTTTGTATTAGTGACTGTGACTTCATAGGCTTTTTCTTCACCTAAGAATTCCATACACTTAAGCATTTCATCTGTGGAGCGATAATGTTGATCTGGGTTTTCAAATTCAGGCATTTTACTACGCTTATATGGATTGAGTGGGTGATTAACACCACCGATACCTTTAGCAGAGATGTAAACATCTCTAAATACCTTATGTCTCTTATCAACATAGTGAACATCGCCAGTAGCGCATACTGGTTTACCCATCTCTTCAGCGCATCTGACGATATCTTTGATATGGGTCACTAATTCTTCTTTGCTCACATCACCCATATCAATGAGGAATGAGTAGTTTTCTAATGGTTGAATTTCAATATAGTCATAGAAGGCGATGGTTTCTTTTAAAACATCATCACCATAATATTGAGCGTTTCTAAAGACTTCACCGTTAAAACAGGCAGAGCCAATTAATAAGTTCTCTCTTAAGTTTTGGATTTCACGACGTGGAATCTTTGGTACTTCAGCGAGGTAATCAATATGAGAATAGGAAACGAGTTTATATAAGGCTTTAAGACCTTCTTTATTCTTTGCTAAAGCAATAACGTGAGTTGGCCTAATATGTTTAAGCAAAGCTTTAGGTGTTTCTAACTTCTCTAATTCAGCATGTGTTAAATGATGGTTCTTCTTAGTTAAAAGAACAAGCATAGGCTGCCAAACATCATTTAAGACCTTAGCATCGTAGTCCGCACGGTGGGCTTCGTCTTCTTTATATTCGACTTCCATATTACGGCATAAGCTACCTAAAGTATGGCTTCTAGATTCTGGGAATAAGTATCGAGAAAGTGGAAGGGTATCGATAACCGCATTATTCATAATTGGCATATCGTTTCTCATTAAAGCGTGTTGTAAGAATGAGAAGTCGAAGCTAGCGTTATGTGTAACAAGAATTGCATCGCCAATCCAATCAAGAATCTTAGGTAAGGCTTCACGAATTGTAGGTTTACCTTCTAACATCTTATCGGTGATATTAGTAATTTCCACAATACGCTTTGGAAGTGGTCTTTCAGGATTGATTAAAATATCCAAGGATTCAGTGACGATACCATGTTCAACCTTAACCGCACCAAATTCGATAATGCGGTCATAGTAGCAGTTTAAGCCGGTTGTTTCTAAGTCGAGAACAACGTACTTAGCACGATTTAATTCGACAGGTGATGGGTTCTTAATGTATTTAAGGTCATCATCCACCATATAGAACTCGACACCATAAAGCATCTTAATGCCGGTCTTTTTACCAGCTTCTTGGGCATCTGGATAACCTTGCACTACTGCGTGATCGGTAATTGCCATAGCGGTATGGCCTAAGGCTTTAGCGTATTTAGCATATTCCATCATATGGCTAATGCCATCCATTGTGGACATATTAGAATGTAGGTGAAGTTCAACACGTTTCTTTTCAGAGGTGTCTGGTTCAATTTCATCTGGTGGTAATAAGTCAATATAATGGGCTTTGACCGCCATAGTTTTGTTATATTCATCAAAGTAAGCGGCACCACGCACACGGACATTAGTGCCCCACTTCTTCATTTCTTCAATTGTTTCATCGCTAAGTGATGCGTTTTGATACATGTTAGCGTAGATGGCGCCGTCTTGATCATCGAATAAACCAATGTTGAGTTTCTTTCTATCACCGTATTCATTGATTTCAACAGAGAAGACTTTCGCAGAGAAGTCAACATGGTCACTAGTTCTAACGATATCATCAATCTTATCAACTGGTTCATAGTTACCACGTTTATTTAAACGAGCTCTTTCTCTATCTCTCGCCATTTCTCTAGCGTTTTGACGAGCACGTTTTAATAATTCGTCTTCAGTTTCTTCGTTTAATTGGGCTTTTTCTTCCGCGATTAATTGTTCAACTTCACTACGGTCATTGATTTGTCTAGCGGCGCTTTCTTCTTCTAATGCTTCTTCGGCTTCTTTATTGGCCTTTTGGACAATCTTACGCATTTCACTCTTAGAGATATTAACTTCTTCCTCTTGTGGAGCAACTTCTTCAATAATGGAGAATTCGTAATTTAAGAAATCTAAAAAGTCTCTAAAGTCTTTGATGCAACTCTGATATTGTTCTTTTTCGCTTTCATTAGCGTAGGTCACCTTCAATAAAGAATCATTTTGTGGTTCTAAAAGAAGATTATGAGGAATGTGATATAAAGTTTGATACCATTCGTCAAATAATCCTAATAAGTCGTTCATATCAGGTCTTACTACGTAAGAGAAACGAAGCATATATGGATAAGTTAAAGTATTTAAACCATCTTGGAATTGTCTTAATAAGTGATATTTCCACGGTGTCTTTTTAACGATCACCATATCAATTTGTTCACGTTTAAAGCGGTTACGACCCACCATTTCAAAGTCCAAGTCAAAAGCTTCGACATTGTCGATATGAATATGGTTTAAGAAAGATATCATCTTATCTGTCATAACACTACC
>CAMIVH010000118.1 GCA_946401755.1 uncultured Caryophanales bacterium
AATCGTTATTGACGATACCGAAACTGATAGATTCGATATTCTTTGCGTAGTTAGCACTGATGGTCTTAGAAGAACCACCGACATCCTTAAAGAGTTCGAAACCGATTTCGTAATGTGTCCATTCTGTTGGAAGATTACTTAATGTGTATCTCATCTTTAGTAAGGACGTGCCACTTCTCCAGTTAAGGTTGAGATAGACAGTGGCTTTACCATCACCCTTAACATCAATAGAGAAACCTTTCGCAGTAATTGTATTAGCGAATTGTGTCGCTCTTGAGTATGAGATAGATTCATAACCCTTATAGTGCATTCTTAATGATTTAGCGCCACCGATAGAGGAGACATCTGTGGCTAAAGCCATTTCGTTATAGTCTCTTTCAGTCGCATAGCTCCAATATTCAAAGATATCGGAATTACTACCATAGTTTTCCATTGTTTCAATGGTGATTCTATTTGGATTATCGGTGTCTTCTTTAATCGTGCCACTGATTTCTGTAATAGATGTTTCAGTGGCTTGTTTAAAGTAGATTTCATCTAAATACACTGGATTAGCGATCGCATAGGTTGGATGATGATTACCTTGTTGATCGTAATATAAGTATTTAAAGCCAAAGGCCATATGGATGATATGGTTCACACTAAGTGGATTTGGAGCATCAAATAATTGATCAGGATTATTTAATGTAAAGTCATCAAACTTAATTGTGTACTTATGCCATTCTTTTTCCACTTTATCGATGACGTATCTATACCATTCACCGGTATCCATGGTTAATTGGATGGTCATTTCTGCGGCGATATCTTTTTCATTGAGATAGGCCACTGCTGGATCATCAAACTTCACGGAAGCATCTTTAAGCCAGATAGAGAAGGCGTTGAGATCACTATTAACACCTTTAGTGTCTAACATGATTTGATATGTCGCCATTTCCATATCCGCTTTATAGTCAAATTCAGCGCAGTATGTATTATTGCTACCACCAGCTTTATGGATGGTATCTAGTTTCATGGCTTCGTCTTTATTGACGACGCTTTGATCCCAGTAGTAATACATTTCGGTATAGACGTTATAGTTATTGAAGTTATCAATACAACCATCTTGAGTAACAATTCTTGTTCTATTCTCAACGACGTCATCAATCTTAATAACTTCTAAGTCTTTAATGGATAAGCTACCAGTGGAGTAGTTATCCGCTAAACCGATATTAAATTTCTGGATGAAATAGAACTGTTTCGCGCCATCACCAGTCATATAATCAGTTCTTTGGAAAGCTTTAAGAGGAACGATTAATTCTTTATAGTCATCCCTAGTTAAGAAGTTGAATGATAGCTTAAACTGCCATCTATCGTTATCTTCTTCTAAGATTCTGAAATAGAAGTTTGAGTTAGAGGAAGCACCCGTATATTTCACTTTCATACGGATTGCGTCACCCGCGACAAAGTATCGATAAACATTAACGTTTTGGAAACCATAACCATTGAAACCATTTGGATTTGTTTCAGCGTTTTTCGCGGTGAAGTTAAGGGTAAGTTCACTACCATCTTCACTAATGACCATTTCGTTTCTAAAGTCATAGTTTTCATAAGTCCAATCTTTTGGATCAGTACTTCTAAAGTCCATCTTTTGGATGAACATATCTTTATAGTCATCGTATTTGACCGCTTTGATGTTACTGAATAAGCAAATACCATCACCAAATGTTCTTTCAAAGACGATTTCAAAGTATCTAATATGTTGCCAGTCAAACTTTCTATTAAAGATATTTGTGCCCGCAGTTCTTAGTTCAAAGTCTTCATAACGCATTAAGATTGTTTGCTTAGCGTTATTAGCGATTTGCACTTGTTTATGCCAGTATTCACCATCATAGTCCAAGACACGGACTAAGACAGTCGCATCATGGCCGGAATAATAGAAATTGAAATAGAAAGAGTCAGTACCATATAATTCACGGTCTTCACTCTTAGTAATAACAATCCAACCATCACTCTTAGCAATGCCTTGATTAGTGTGTTCTTTATCAAAGATAATCGCTAAAGAATCATGACCAGTACCAAAGAAGTCACTTCTATCAATCTTGATATCAGCGTAACTACCTTCTTTATGTAAGACCCAGTCTTGTTCATCTTCAATCTTGATTGGGATTTCATCAATCTTTGGAGAAGCGACATAGAAGTTACCGACTTCTGATTTTTTAGTGTGGTCAACGTTAATCGCGGTGACTCTCCAGTAATAAAGGATATCTTTCTTAGGAAGATTGAAATTTAAAGCGTATTGGTTACTAGATAAGTTATTTTCTTTCACATAGACTTCATCTTCATCATCAGTGACGAATGATAAAGTGCTAGCGATTTCAATTTGATAATTATCCGCGTTACTCGCTTCTTCCCAAGTGAATGTAAAGCCAGTATCGGTGACAAAACCGTTTTCTGGACCAGTTAATTTAAAGTCAGCGATTTCACCTGTATGAACCGCTTTATTGATGGAATTATGTTGATAACTACCCTTATCGGAATTAGCCCCATTAGAGGCACAGCCAATAAGCATTAAAGGTAGAAGCAATAAACTAAATAATCTTTTCTTCATAGTTTATAGCTCCTTAGAGGAAAGAATGACCATGGAGTTTTGAGGAACACTGATTTCGATTTCATCTTTTAAAGATAAATCTAAAACTTGGTTCTCTTTGACAAAGCCATCTTCACCAATCTTTAAATCCGCTTCGTTGTAGATATAGACATAAACCTTATTAGGAGTTGTAGCGTTTTCTAAGAATTCTTCCGCCACTCTAAAGGTCTTAGTGACAGGTAGCATACCTCTATTAATAGCGACGATACCAGCGTAGGTATTACTTTCACCAACAACCGCCATACTTCTAAATGTATTATCGATTTCTGGATCGTTAGCAGGGTTATCAATAATCTTGCTACCTTTTCTCATTAAGTTAGTTAATAAGCAACTACTATGGTACCAAGGTCTTAATCTTTGCTTCATCGCACTATCAGTA
>CAMIVH010000119.1 GCA_946401755.1 uncultured Caryophanales bacterium
GAATATGGTCAACACGGTATCTTAGAATCCACATTCTTTGTGGCGTTCCCTGCTGGTATTATCGGTGCACGTATTGGCTTTGTCATTGGTGAATGGGCCACTAAATTTGATTATGGTCATAAGATGACAACTCTTAATCTCTTTGGCAATGAAATTCCAGTTTGGGCACCTTTAGCTATCTGGGAAGGTGGCTTAACCATTTTAGGTGGTGCCATCGTTGGTATTGCTGTTGGTGTTGCGTGGTACATGTGGCGTAACAAAGGCAAATCCATTTGGATTATCTTTGATATTGCTTTACCATTGATTTTAGTTGCCCAAGCCATTGGTAGAATTGGTAATTTCTTTAACTGTGAAGTACACGGCGTTATTCAAAATGTTGATGGCTGGAAATGGTTACCAGAAATCATTTGGAGAAATGCGCAGTATTCGACTGCGGAGGAAGCGCCTAATTTAATCGGTACAGATCAGTTATATGTCCCATTATTCTTGATTGAAGCAGTAGCAAACTTATTAGGTTTCTTTGTCCTAGCGCACCTATTTGGTAAGAAACTGAGAAAATATCTCGAATTCGGAGATGTGGGCTTTGGTTATCTTATTTGGTATGGCTTAACTAGACTCTTCATGGAACCTTTAAGATATGGTGCCTTTAATATGGGCCCTGATGGTTATTGGTCATGGTTCTGGAGCATGGCGTATGTCGCTGCTGGTGTATTACTAATTGTTGGCAATCACATTGTCCGTAACTATTTACGCAAGAAAAACAATACTTTCTTTGTGAGAGAAAACGATAAAAAAGTTGGTCTTATTGGTTCAATTGCTATTTTAGCAGTTGGTGGTGCTTTAACAGCGGTGGCTATTAGTTTAATGGCTACTTCTACATTTGCCCCAGTGATGGGCTATAGACAATTTAATATTGGTATTATGTTCTTAGTCGTAGGAATTGCTATCCTTCTTGGCTTAGGCATCTCTATTCCAACATTTATCAACGGTTTGAAAGGTCAAGCAAATGAATAAATATAAAGTGTTACTTTTTGATTTAGATGGCACATTATGTGATTCCGATGAAATGCTCATCCAATCCTTTTTTGCGCTTTATAAAAAGTATCGTCCAGTCAAGATTAGAACTAGAGAGGAATTGATCTATTTCTCTGGTCCTCCAATCAAGAAAACATTATCTGATGAATTCCCAGATTATCCTTTTGAAGAAATCTATAAGGCTTTCCAAGTGGTGTCTAGAGAACTATATCGTCCATATGTGAAAGCGTTTGATAAAGAAATTGAAACTCTTAAAAAACTAAGAGAAGCAGGATATCTATTAGGGGTTGTCACTAATAAAGGTGCACCTTTAACTAAGTATTCTTTAGAAGTCGCCAATATTGATGGCTTATTTGATGTGGTCATCTCCGCGGATGACGTTAACGCTCCTAAACCAAGTCCTTTAGGTATTGAAAAGGCTTTAGAGCGTTTAGGAATTGAAGATAAAGGCAAAGTCCTTTATATTGGTGATAACGATATTGATTATGAAACCGCGACTAATGCGGGTACTGATGCGATGTTAGTCACTTGGGGTCCAAGAGAGATTAAACGCAAAGGTGACGCTAAATATGCTGTTTCTTCGTATGATGAATTAGGAGGCCTCCTTTTATGAAAACCTTTGACACACTTATTTTAGGCGCAGGCCCATGTGGTATTAGAACCGCCATTATCTTAAAAGAAGCAGGACTAGATGTCGCTGTTATTGAAGGTTCAACACCAGGCGGAAAAATTAACATTGCGCCACGTGTTGATAACTATCCAGGCTTTACCAAGATTCCTGGTCCAGATCTCGCGGTTGAATTCTTTAACTGGCTTATGAAAGCTGGTGTGGAAATGATTCCAGAAATGGTGACATCCTTAACTAAAGAAGATAACTTGTTCCATGTTGTGACTGATCAAGCAGAATATATGGCTAAAACCGTTTTAGTGGCGACAGGCACTAAAGAAAGAGAATTAGGTCTACCTAAAGAAAAAGAACTCTTCGGTCATGGCTTATCTTATTGTGCCGTTTGTGATGGTCACTTCTTTAAAGGTCAAGATGTCTTAATCATCGGCGGTGGTAATACCGCCCTTAAAGAAGCTATCTATATGGCGGATCTTGCCCATCATGTTTATTTAATCCATAGAAGAAATGAATTTAGAGGAAATAAATATTTAGTGGATGAATTTGGTAATTTACCAAATACCACAATTCTCACCCCATATGTCCCAGTGGCTATCCTCGGTGAAGATAAAGTCACAGGTATGGTTATTCAAAACCGTGAAACCGGTGAAGAAAAGACCCTTGAAGTTCAAGGTGTTTTCCCACTCGTGGGCCAAATCCCAAATTCTGACTTTATCAAGATTGATAACGTTAAAGATGAATGGGGTACAATCCCTGTTGATCCAAAAACAAAACAAACCAAAGTGGAAGGTCTTTACGCTGGTGGCGATATCCTTCCAAGAGATATTAGACAAATTTATTTGTCTGAAGTGGACGGTAAAATGGCCTCGAAAGCCATTATTGAATATTTAAAGAAATAAAATGCGCAATAAGAACTCATTTACTAGTCAAGTTAAAGAAGAACTCGCCTCTAATGCTTACCCATCAGAGGATCGTTTAAGAGCCCTTCTTTCCGCTTATATTAGAATTAATGGTTCTTTAGTTTTTAGACATAAAAAGACTTTATTACAGCTCAATACAGAAAACGCGAAGATTGGGCGTTTTATCTATGAAACAATTAATGAAATCTATCATGCGGATGCACAACTAATTGTTAAAGAAAAAAGAAACCTTGATAAGAGTAAATCTTACATGATTGAAATTGCTGATGCTTCTGAGGCCATCATGGATGATTTAGAAATCTCTTTCTTAGAAGGTAAGATTAGCAAGAATATCGTTAAAAACGATGATACAATCTCTGGCTACCTTGCAGGCGCCTTTTTAGCCGCTGGTAGTGTTAATTCCCCAGTGAC
>CAMIVH010000120.1 GCA_946401755.1 uncultured Caryophanales bacterium
GGAAAAATAAAGGAGAAATGACTTATGCTAACTATCGAAAAATTAAGACAATACGGGGCTAATGTTGATGAAGGATTACAACGCTGTGTGAACAATGAACAGCTCTATTTGACTTTAGTCAACCGCTTCCTAGATCAGAACACTTTTCCGGATTTAAAAGACGCTATTCTTGCCCATGATTTAGAGAAAGCTTTCCATATTGCTCACTCGTTAAAAGGTGTCATTGGAAACCTCTCTTTATCGCCACTTTACGATGTCATTTATCAGCTCACAGAACTGCTCAGAAATCGCACAGAAATGGACTATTCAAACTACATCCAAAGGTATGAGGTGTCCTACTCCATGCTTTCAGCGTTAAGGTAAAAAATCACCTAATTTTTAACATCAAAATTTCAAAAAATGACCAAGAAAAATGCACTTTTTGGTCTTTTTTGATGAAAATTTTTTGCCTTGAAAACTATGTCACGTGTCCACTCTTTTACTGCCTTCGCCCTTTATATATTTAAATTTATTTAATAAGTTGTTGACAGCGTATACACACTCACGTATGATATTAAACGTTGACGGCTCGCGTTGACGTGCGAGGTTGCTGATACACCCACAGGCGTTGTCATGAAGGTGTATTCAGGTAATTCGCACTGAGAGAGTTAAAGTCAAAGCCTGATAGTGATAGGAGGAAAAACAATTCATGGCAAAAGCAACCACAATTAGGGTTCGTCTTAAAGCGTATGATCATGTCAACTTAGACTTAAGTGCTGAAAAGATCATCGCCGCAGCGAAAAACACAGGCGCCACAGTTGTTGGCCCAATTCCGCTCCCAACGGAAAAGCAAGTGTTCACCATTCTAAGAGCGGTTCACAAGTACAAAGATTCTCGTGAACAATTCGAAATCAGAACACACAAAAGAATCATCGATATTAAGAACTACCGCAAAGAAACTCTTGATTCCTTAAAGAATCTCGACTTACCAGCCGGTGTTGATATCGAAATCAAATTATAGGAGGTAAGAGTCAATGAAAGCTATTGTCGGTAGAAAAATGGGCATGACTGAAGTCTTCACTGAAGATGGCCAAATCTACGCTGTGACAGTCGTTGAAGTCTTACCAAACGTTGTCACACAAGTCAAAACTGTTGAAAAAGACGGTTATGCCGCTGTGCAAGTTGGTTATGAAGAATTAAAAGAATCCAGAGCCAACAAATGCGAAAAGGGAATCGCAAAGAAAGCCAATACAGTCCCACACCAAGTCCTTAAAGAATTAAAGGGCGATGAAATGACTGGTTACCAACTCGGTGATGTCATCAAAGCAGACATCTTCAAAGCTGGTGAAGTCGTCGATGTCATTGGCACAAGTAAGGGTCACGGTTTCTCCGGTGTTATCAAACGTTGGAATCAAACCATTGGTCCAAAAGGTCACGGTTCAGGTTACCACAGAGGTCAAGGTACCTTTGCTAACAACGGTCGTTACAACCACGGCGTTATGCCAGGTAAACACATGTCCGGTCATTACGGTAACGAATCTGCAACAGTCCTCAATCAAATGATCGTCGCTGTTGATGCAGAAAAGAACTACATCTTAGTTAAGGGTGGTCTCCCAGGTGCTCGTAAATCAATCGTTGTCTTACGTAGCGCTATCAAAGATGTCAAACATCCAGAAGTGATTAAACCACTCATCGATCGCACTCCAGTTGCTGCTGAAGAACCAGTCGTCGAAGCTCCTGCTCAAGAAGCTCCAGTCGAAGAAGCTCCAGCTACTGAAGCCGCAGAATAAGAACGGAAAGGAGAACAGTAATTATGGCAGAAAAGAAATCCGTCAGTGTTAAAGTCCTTAACATGGCTGGCGAAGAAGTCTCCAAGATGAACCTCAATGCTGAAGTCTTCGGTATTGAACCACATCAACAAGCAATGTTCGACGCCGTTCAAGTAGAACAAGCTAACCAAAGACAAGCAACCGCTAAAACTAAAGTCAGACATGAAGTTAGTGGTGGTGGTAAAAAGCCATGGCGCCAAAAAGGCACAGGCCGCGCTCGTGCAGGTAGCAGCCGCTCCCCAATCTGGGTCGGTGGCGGAACAGTCTTCGGACCAGTTGGAAATCAAAACTTCAAGATTTCCCAAAACAAAAAAGAACATAAACTTGCGCTCAAGTCCGCGTTAAGTTTAAAAACAAAAGATGGACTCTTAGTCATCGATGAAATCAAATTTGATGAAAAGAAAACCAAAAACTTCGTTAACTTCTTAGACGCTATCAAAGTTGGTGGTAAAGCTCTCGTCGTCGTCGATGAAATCACAGAAGAAATCTTCGCTAGCTCCCGCAACGTTGGATTCGCCAAAGTTGTTACAAGCGATAACATCAGCGTTCTCGACTTATTAAACGTCGACAACCTCGTTATGAGCAAAGCTAGCATTAAGACAGTTGAGGAGGCATTAAAGTAATATGGCAGCCAAAAAGAAAACAGAAGCCGCTAACCGCTTCCCAAAAGCGACTGAAAAAGACTTCACAGTTATCGTTAAACCATTAATCACCGAAAAAACAATGGCCTTAATGCAAAACGAAAACAAGGTCACAGTCAAAGTGCTCGATAGCGCTAACAAGACAGAAATCAAATTAGCGTTCGAAAGAATCTTCCAAGTCAAAGTTACAGACGTGAAAGTTCTTAACCAAAGAGCAAAAGAAACAACCAGAGGCACCAGATACGCTGGCAGCATCTCTGGATTCAAGAAAGCCGTTGTTACCGTCGCTGAAGGCGAAGCAATCGACTTATTCAAAGAATAAGGCAGTTCACTTATTCAAATTATAGGAGGACAAAGTAATGTCAATTAGAACTTACAAGCCTACGTCTCCAAGCCGTAGAGCTATGACAAATTCGACATTCGGTGAAATCACTACATCCACTCCTGAGAAGAGCTTATTAGTCAGTTTATCCAAATCTGGTGGTAGAAATAACCAAGGTAAAATTACCTGCCGCCACATTGGTGGAGGTCA
>CAMIVH010000121.1 GCA_946401755.1 uncultured Caryophanales bacterium
ATTCCGCGTTCACTCATTTACGATGTCCTCCTATAAATTCATTTCTTTCTCTAATAGTGCTTTCTTCTAAAAGAGAAGAGGCTCTTAAGACAGAGTTTTTACCAAATTTACTTTGTAAAGCGTCCATGGTCTTTTGTAAGCTATGTCTTTTTAACTGTTCTTTATCATCTTCAAACATATTAAGCTGCTGATGAGTCGCATCGCTTAACATACCAAAGTTAAGACCGATAACACGTATTGGTAAATCCTTAATATAAATATGATAAATTTCTAATATTGCTTTTAAGAGTACCTGGCTATCATCAGTAGGGGCTAATAATGTTGATCTGCGTGCAAAACCACCCATATTCTTGGAATAACCAACATAAATCGCCACAACACCTGTCATCTTATTGGCGTTTCTCATTCTCGTGGCTAATGTATCAACCATTTCTCTAATAATGGTGATAGCTTCGTCTTTGTTGTAATCTCTAAACAATACCTGACTTAAAGACAAACTTCTTTCTTTAGGCTCATATTTTTCGTGGATGTCAGCGTCATCAATCCCGTTTGCGTGTCTCCAGAGTTGTTCACCCATTACACCAAACTTATTTCTAAGATAATCAACGTTAGATAAAGCAACATCCTTAACGGTGAATAAACCCATCTTATTTAACTTAGCTTCAGTTCTAGAACCAATGCTCCAAACTTTACTAAGTGGAGTAATTGGCCAAAGTTTTTCTTTAACATCATCCTTAGACATACGAGCGATGCCATTTCTTTCCTTTTTTGCGTACACATCCAGCGCAATTTTCGCTAAAAAGAAGTTATCGCCAATACCAGCGGTAGCTTGTAATCCTGTCTCTTCTTTAATCTGATTAATAATCGTAGTGACCATTTGAAGTGGTGTCTTGTTGTAATAAGGTAAATATGTTGTTAAATCCACGAATGCTTCATCGATGGAATAGACGTGAACATCTTCTTCTGCGACAAAATGATATAAGACATTAATTACTTCAGCGCTTTTCTCTAGATATCTTTCCATCCTTGGAACAGCGTAGATATAGTTATATTTCTTTGGTAATTCTTTAATTCTACATCTTGATGGAATACCTTGCTTTTTAAGATATGGAGACACACTTAAAACAATCGTATTTGTGCCTCTATCTTTATCCGCGACCACAAGGGGAGATTTCCATGGATCAAGACCTCTATCAAGACACTCAACGTATGAATAAAAAGCTTTTAAGTCAATGACGGCAATTACTCTCTTTTTCATAAGGGTGAATGTATTATACACAAGAAATATTTGTCTTATTAGTCTTGACTTTTATGGAAAAAATAACTCGTTTTTCTTTGACAACAAAAATAATTTTGTTATATTAATCTCTCACTTAATTAAATGTGGTTTAATAAAAGTGGGGGATTAAAAACTATGGAAATTATCGCTATTGTCATTTCTAGTCTTGCTTTAATTGCTATTATTGTTGCAATTATTTTAATCATCAAAAACTCTAATAAGAAGGGTGAAGCACCACAGGTCGATTTAAAAGAAATTGGCATGCTTCAACAACAATTAAATTCTTTAACAGATCAATTAAAAACCAACATTAAACTATCTGTTAGTGAAGAAATTAATAAAGTTTTAGAGCAAACCACTAAGAGTAACGAATTAAATAATGAGAAGTTAGAACGTTTCCAAAACGGTATTACTGAATCACTTAATAAAAGATTCGACGCTCTTAATAAACAAATTGACGATAAGTTAATTGAAATAAATAAAAAAGTGGATGAAAAACTCGCTGAAGGTTTTAAAACCACTGGTGAAACAATGGCCCAAGTCAGAGAAAGATTACAAGCTATTGATGCCGCACAAAAGAACATTGAGGAATTATCTAAAGATGTTGTTTCTTTAAGAGGCGTTTTAGAAGGTAATCAAACTAGGGGCCAATACGGTGAATATCAATTATCTATGGTCCTTCATAATGTCTTTGGAGATACCACTGGCTGTTATCAAGAACAATACACCATGAAGAAAGTTAAAGATGGTGATGATGTCCGCGCGGATGCAGTGGTCTTTATGCCAGAACCAAATAAGATGATTTGCATTGACTCTAAATTCCCATTCCAAGATTATCAAAGAATCTTTGAAACTGATGTCCAAGAAGAAAAAGAAAGATTGACTAAAGAATTCGGTAACGCTGTTAAGAAACACATTACTGTTATCAAAGATAAATACATCGTTGAAGGAAAAACCGCTCCTGAAGCTTTAATGTTTATTCCTAATGATGGTGTCTTCGCTTTCATTCATCAAAACTTAGATGATGTTATTGAATATGCTAGAAGTAAGAAAGTCATATTAACTTCTCCATCTACCTTACCTGCAATCTTAGTTACCATTAATATGGTAAGAATTGAGGTTGAAAGAAGTAAGAACGCTGAAGAAATCAACCGTCACTTACAACGTCTCGCAAAAGACTTCGAGATGTTTGGTCGCGAATGGGATAAGTTCTCTAACGCTCTTGAACAAACAGGCAAGAGAAGAGAAGAACTCGACCACCGTGTCGGCAGAATCACCACTAAATTCCAAGCCATTAATACCAATAATGGTCTAGAAGAAGAGGTGAAACAGCTAGAAGGAGACAACCGTGAATAATTATAACGATCACAACCTCATCACTTTTTCCAACAGCCTTTTAAAACATTTTGGTGTTAAACCTTTTCACCAAACTGAACCAGCAGTTGATGAAATCTTAAAAGGTCATAAGAAAGTCGTGGTCATGCTCTTTGATGGCATGGGTCAAAATATCGTTAGAATGCATTTAAAAGATAAGGATTTTATTAGAAAGAATTATCTCTGCACAATTAATTCCACATTCCCTCCAACCACAACCGCAGCAACATTAGGTTTCTTAACTGGTAAATATCCAATTGAAACAGGTTGGATGTCTTGGACACAATATTTTGAAGAATATAAAAGAAA
>CAMIVH010000122.1 GCA_946401755.1 uncultured Caryophanales bacterium
GGACCAAGATGTATGTGTATGCCATTAGAAAGAGAGGAATTATAAAAATGAACTTATATAAAAGAAACTTATTAACTTTGTTAGATTTCACTCCTGAAGAAATCCAATACTTATTAGATTTATCTCTTTCTTTAAAAAAGAAAAAACACAATGGTGAAGCCCATGATGTTTTAAGAGGTAAGAACATCGTTCTTCTTTTTGAAAAAGATAGCACCAGAACTAGATGCGCTTTTGAAGTCGCCGCTAGTGATTTAGGCATGAACGCTGTTTACATCGGTAGCAGTGGTTCTCAAATGGGTAAAAAAGAATCCATCGCTGATACTGCTAGAGTCTTAGGCAGAATGTTTGATGGTATTGAATATAGAGGCTTCAAACAAAAGACTGTTGAAGACTTAGCTAAATATTCTAAAGTTCCAACATGGAACGGTTTAACTGAAGATTACCATCCAACACAAATCCTCGCGGACTTTATGACCATCATTGAACAAAAAGGCAAGCTTAAAGGTATTAAGATGGCCTACTTAGGTGATGGTAGATATAACATGGGTAACTCCTACTTAGTAGGCGCTGCGAAGATGGGCTTAGATTATCGAATGTGCGGACCAAAGGAACTTTGGCCTAACGAAGCACTTAGAAATAGATGCTTAGAAATCGCTAAAGAAACAGGCGCTAAATTAACATTCACAGAAAACGTCGAAGAAGGTGTCAAAGACGCTGATGTTATCGCCACTGACGTTTGGGTTTCTATGGGTGAAGATGCTTCCGTCTGGGAAGAACGTATTAACTTATTAAAACCATACCAAGTTAATGCCCGTGTCATGTCTTTTGCGGATCCAAAGGCCATATTTATTCACTGCTTACCATCATTCCATAACCTTGAAACTAAGGTTGGTATGGAAGTCTATGAGAAGTTTGGTCTTAATGGTTTAGAAGTTACCGAAGAAGTCTTCGAAGGTCCTCAATCAGTGGTCTTTGATGAAGCAGAAAATAGACTCCACACCATCAAAGCGGTTATGCTTGCTTCTCTTAAAGAGAATATCAAACTATAATTAATGAAGGAGGCTCATTTGCCATGAAAAAAAGATTTTATATAACCACTCCAATTTATTATCCAAGCGCTAAGCTTCACATCGGTCATGCTTATTGCACAACTTTAACCGATGTTTTTGCCCGTTATAAACGCTTAAGAGGATTTGAATGTTATTTCCTTACAGGCGCTGATGAACACGGCATGAAGATTGAAAAGAACGCTGCCGCTGCGGGTAAGACACCACAAGAATTCGTTGATGGTATTGTGGAAGGTTTCTATAAGTTATGGGATTTATTAAAAATCTCCAATAATGACTTTATTAGAACCACACAAGAAAGACATACAAAAGTAGTCCAAGACATCTTCTCTAAGATGCTTGCTAATGATGATATTTATTTAGGTAAATATAAAGGCTGGTACTGTAAGGAATGCGAAGCATTCTGGACAGATACACAAGCGGGTCCAGACCATATCTGCCCTGACTGTGGTAGACCAGTGCAAACCGCGGAAGAAGAAGCGTACTTCTTTAAGACTGGTAAATATGTTGATAGCTTAATGAAGTTCTTTGATGAAAATCCAAAGTTCTTAGTGCCTGAATCTCGTAAGAATGAAATGATTAATACATTCATTAAACCAGGATTAGATGATTTATGTGTTTCTAGAACATCATTCTCTTGGGGTATCCCAATTAGAGAAAATCCAAAACATGTTATCTATGTTTGGTTAGATGCATTAACCAACTACATCACTGCTTTAGGCTACGATAGTGACCACCCAGAATTATTTGAAAAGTTCTGGCAAGATCCTGAATGTGAAACCATTCACATCTTAGGCGCGGATATCACTAGATTCCACGCGATTTACTGGCCAATGTTCTTAGAATCATTAGGCTTAAGAAAACCAGATAGAGAATTCGTCCATGGTTTATTAATGATGAGAGATTCTAAGATGAGTAAATCTAAAGGTAATGTCGTTGATCCATACCCACTCGTAGAAAGATATGGTGTTGATGCAGTTAGATATTACTTAACTAGAGAAATTAACTTCGGTAGTGATGGTAGCTTCGCTCCTGAATTATTCGTTGAAAGAATCAATCAAGACCTCGCTAATGCGTTAGGCAACTTATTAAATAGAACAGTTTCTATGATTAACAAATACTTCGATGGTATTGTTCCTGAATATAAAGGTCGTATCAATGAAGTTGATGGTAATTTAGAAGATTTAACAAAGTTAACAATCGAATCATATGAAAGATTAATGGATGACTTAAAGATTACCGACGCTATCGCACAAGTTAATGAATTAGTGAATAGAGCCAATAAGTATATTGATGAAACTGAACCTTGGGCTTTAGCTAAAGATCCAGAAAAGAGAGCTAATCTTGAATCAGTTATGACTCACTTAGCTAATTCCTTATACGTTGCTGGTATGCTTATGAAACCAGTCTTAGTCACTGCTTCTGATAAGTTATTTGACCAATTAGGCGTCACTGGTGATTTACTCAATTATGACAAAATTAAGCAATACGGTATCGTTTCTGGCTTAAAAGTTGAAAAGAAAGATCAACTCTTCCCAAGACTTGATGCCGCAGTGGAAGTTGAATACATCCAAGGCTTAATGGCAAATAACAAATAGTCTTAATCGCTTAAAAAATATCCCCTGCAATTTTCTTCGATTATTGCGGGGATTTTTTTATGAACTTTGCATAAAAAAATAATCTTGCTAAAATATAATGCGCGATATGTATTATTTAATCCTCGCCGTTTCATTACTCATATTCCTAGGGATTACACTCTTAGTTCACTATAAATTCCCTAAATTAGAAAAGCTCATTGTTGAAAGAATAATGGTCTTTGTTTTAATTGCAATTTTCGTTGTGAGATTTATGTCTTATAACGATGTGCAATTTGTGGACGCTAATTT
>CAMIVH010000123.1 GCA_946401755.1 uncultured Caryophanales bacterium
TTGTGGCGGTGACTTTATGAACAGGAGCGGCTTTCTTATCTTCCTCTTCTTGGATATATTCCTTGATTTGAGGAATAAGGGCTAATAAATCATAAGAAGGATCCATGTTGAGAATTGGGTCAAAATAGGAGAGATTCTCCGCGATGACTTCTGGATAGACACCAACGATGCGCGATAATCTTTCACAAGTCATGTATTTGACTTTGTTTTTGCTCATCGCTGTTAAATATTTTTTTAAAACAGCAACACTAGGTCCCTTCATATGCATATACCTTCTTTTAGTATATTTTAGTGCATTATTCTAGGTTATTCAACACTAGTGAATTCTGGAAACGTGAGCAAACAAATAAACAATACTAGCGACAATTGAGAATCCAACAATGCCAAATATAATAGCGTACTGGTAACCTTTTAATTTGAAGTTTCGATGTAATAAACCATACAAGGTATAGTAAGAAACGGCATATATTACATAGAACAATAGTGACATGATTGTGGTAAATAGTGAACCGCTCATTAAGACACCAATGAGTAAGCCAATTGTGGCAAAGCCAGCGTGGAATATGATTTCTTGATATGGCTTATTGCTGTCTGGTTTACCAGCCCATTCACTAGATGGATCTTTTTCAAGCACAAACGCAATAATACTTAATGTAACTAAAGAGATAAATTCAACGATGCAAATAATAAATGCTGCAATTTGATATTCCCAATATGTTTCACCAACTTCCATATAGAATTTGTTGTAGCATATAAGTTCGTTAAACGTTCTGGAAGTGTATGATATGGCGCCAACTACAGTTGGTCCATCAGCGAAATACATAGATATAGTAGAATCAGCGGTCGCATAATAGACTGGAATATAAGTAAGGAAATTAATGAATAAGAATCCCATACATAGCACAAGCAAGGAGTTAATAAAGACGTTACTGCGTGAAACTAATAAATATGAGATGAAATAAACGCCAGTACCCACTACTAAGCAAGTGAAGTACATTGGAATAAACCAAATGTAATTTAGATAGAAATATGGGTGTTTAGCAACGATGTAGTTTTTAACCAATAAAGTGCAGACTTGAACACTAATAGCAATCGTAAAAGCAATGCAGACGATAATTAAAGATGATAAATGCTCACCCCATCTAATTCTCTTATCTTTAAAGGCAACTTGACGATATAAATCACTTTTGCCTAATGAGTAGCGGTAATTCATACTGAAGAATGGTAAAGCCATCATAACAAGGAAGAAAGTTGAAATAAGACCAGCAACATCACAGTTTGGTAGAGGTGAATACTCGTAATAAGCATAATAGCTTTCAAATTCAACATTGCTTGCGCTGACAAAAGCAACAGTTAGAAGCAAGACAGAAAGGACAACAAAAAGAGGGAGCTTTCTAATGATTGATAAACGTAAATATCTTTTCATATTATTTGTTCTCCTTTCTTGCGTCGAGCATTTCTAAGGCAATTAGTTCATCAGGATCGATGGCAATCTTTTCTAAAAGAATGACATCCATCTTGTTACGGATAATGCTTTCATCGATTTCATCGTGGAAAACAACATTGCATAATGAACCCACTTTCTTGAAAGATAAAACGCGATATGAAAGTGCTTCTAAATCTTTTTGTTCTAATGCACCTTTAACGAGAATTTGATATTTCACAAAGTTCTCACCAAGATGTTCCACATCGCCGTTCTTGCCGACTCGGCCTTTGGAAAGAAGGATGAAGCTATCACATAGTCTTTCTAATGAAGAAATGTTGTGGGAGGAAACAATGTACGTCTTTTTATCCGCATCTTTGATAATTTCCTCTCTAACTGTTGCTAGGACTAGCGGATCTAGTCCATCAAACGCCTCATCTAATAAGGCGTATTTTGCGTTACTTGAAAGCGCAATAGCGATGAATAGTTGTCTTCTCATACCTTTAGAATAAGTAGAAACTTTTCTATCTGTTGGTAATGAGAGTCTATCCATGATGGCCAAGAATTTTTCTTTATCTAAATCAAACAAGGTTGAATAAAATTCAAATACTTGACTGACAGCCATATTGTGTGGAGCGTATGGATTATCAGGAAGGAAGAAGACATCTTTCTTAGCCATAACTTTGTAGTTAGGAACACCATCAATAATGATTTCACCACTGTCGGCTTGATAAACATCACTGATTAATCTTAATAATGTGGATTTACCTGCACCATTTTCACCAATGAGACCATTGATACCGGAATTGATGGAGATAGATAAATCATCAACTGCTCGCACAGAACCGAACGTTTTAACTAGATTTTTAATCTCAATCATTGTTTATTTCCTCCAATTCCTTAATAATCTCTTCTTTGCTATATCCTTTATTAATAATCTCTTTTAATTCACTACGTAACGCAGCGGATCTGTCCACTTTATTTTTATGGACATAGAAACCTTTTTTCGGGATAGATTCTAGATAACCATCTTCCACCATTAAAGAGAAGGCTCTCTGCACTGTGTTAGGATTGGCGCTATAAGCTAGCCCTACTTCTCTAACAGAAGGCATGGCATCTCCTTCTTTAAATGCGCCCATATCAATAAGGCGTTCATACATTTCTTTGATTTGGATAAAGATTGGTTTTTTGTCGTTCATAATCTGTATTAACTGTATTAATTGTATGTAGACAGATTTGATTTGTAAATAGCTAACGATTAAAAACTTTAAAAATGATAGAAAAATAAGAAAAACCCTCGATTTTTTTCGAGGATTTAACTTGTTATTAAACTTGTCTAATGTAGGTATTACCGTCTTTAACAAATTGATAATTACCATCCACTAGTTTGATATCTGTTTGTCTGGTGATTAATTTGTTTTTCTTCACTTCTTCAGTGTAACTGATAGAAATGTTTTCTTTCTTATATTTAATGACGTAGCAATCGATATTTATATCCTTTTTAGCGGTGTGTTCCACCATGGT
>CAMIVH010000124.1 GCA_946401755.1 uncultured Caryophanales bacterium
CCTGGACCAAAGGCTTCATAACGACCTTCGGAATAGCTTTCGGCTTCGCCGCCTTTAGCTTTTTGAATGGCTCTATCAATAACGTCTTTAGTAACGTTTTGACCTCTCCACTTTTCAATTGCAGAACGGAGTGCTAAGTTCATTTCAGGGTCAGGAACACCATTCTTTGCCGCCATATAGATTTCTTTACTGGCTCTCATAAAGAGTGCGCTTCTTTTTGCAGCGGTTGCGGCCATCGCTTTTGCTCTTACTTCATGTGCTCTACCCATGATTTAAAACTCCTTTTTGTTTTTTTGCGGTTAAAATCTTATCACATGTTCATATGAAATTGAACATAAAAGTTAATCTTGATAAATAACGTCCACTAAATAAAGTCCTGAGGCTGGTGCTTTATAGGCAATAATTTCTCTATTTTTGTTGTCTTCTAAGTGCTTATCAATGAACTCTAATGGCTCTTTTTTATTAGCAACATTTATAGCAGCACCAATCATATTTCTGATTTGATATCTCATAAAGCCATTGCCGGTAAAAATAACTCTTAATAAGTCACCTTCTTTAATGACTTCAATATTGTATATTGTTCTAATGAATCCACCTTCATCTTCTTCTTTTGATGTGAAGTCTTGGAAGTTATGTGTGCCTTCAAATTTTTGAAGAGCGATTTTGAATAGCTCAACATCTAGTTCCATTGGATAGATATATGCCAAATCATAAGAAAGAGGATCCTTATTTGTAAGAAGGATACGGTATTCGTAAATCTTTTTTGTAGCGTTATATCTTGAATGAAAGTCATTATCTACTTGAGTTAAGGAAAGAATCTTGATGTCATCAGGGAGCATCTTGTTTAAGGCATATGTCAATTGTTTTAAGTCTTTTTCCTTATCACAAACATAATGAAAATATTGTTTAAGAGCATGGACACCAGCGTCTGTGCGTCCACTACCTTGAATATTTATTTGTGTATCATAGACTTTGCTTAAGCATTCTTCGATTTTGCTTTGGACACTCACAAAACCGACTTGCTTTTGCCAGCCAAAATAATTAGTGCCTTTATATGAACAAATGCCTAAAACTTTCATCTTTAGAATCCTTTAACGTGGAAAAAGAATTGAATCAAATCCACTGGTGACTTTCTATCAAATACGAACAAGACTATGATACCGGCAAAAATGCCACCGATAAATAAGAAAGCGATAATATCTCTCCAGGAGAATCTTAATAAACGATATCTTGTACGTTTAGCTTTTGGATCATAGCCTCTAACAATCATCGCGTTAGCGAGTTCTTCACTTCTTTCTAAAGCAGAAACAAATAATGGAATGATTAAAGCGATAATAGCACCGAAGCGTTTAAAGATACCACCATGGTTAAAATCAACACCACGACTCGCTTGGGCTTTCATAATTCTTTCTGTTTCATCCAACAATGTTGGAATAAATCTTAAAGCGATAGATAAAGTCATGGCGATTTCATGAACTGGGAAATGAATTGGTTTTAATGGAGTCATATACCACTCAAAGGCATAGGTCATATCCATTGGTTTAGTGGTACTAGTTAAAATCATCGTTAATGAAATCATTAAAATCAATCTCATTACAATATAACCAGCTTGGCAGAATGCATCCCAGTGGACCGCTAATGTTCCGATATGGAATGCTACATCTAACTTAGGATTATTAGTTGGGACAAAGATGTAAATAATCATCAAGAAGATGACTAACATCCATAAGCCTCCTAGTGATTTAATAAGTGACCATAAGCTCACTCTTGAAATAAGCATCAATGCTAAGAGGATGATGATGTAAACACCACTCATAATTAAAGCGGTTGACCACATACTGAATTGGAAGAAGATTCCCACCATGAATAAAAGCATGAGGAAAATCTTATTTCTCGCATCTAAGCGATGGACAAATGTATCACGGAAGGAATAACGGCCAAAAGTCATGCTACTCATGCTTTATTCCTCCATCTTTTTATCGCTTCAACCAAGTCTTCATTAGTGTGAATTTGGTTGATATCGATATCCATACCCATATCTTTTAGTTTTTCCACTACCTTGATAACGTTAGGAGTATCTAAACGGTCATAGCCTTTGATATAGGCAAATAATTCATTTGGAGTACCATCAAATGTCACTTGGCCTCTTTCTAACATCACTACTCGTTTGGTGTATGTATTAACTAAATCCATATCGTGAGTAATGATAATGATGGTTTTACCATTATTATGGAACTCGGTAATGAGATTCATTAAGTCTTTACTACTTTGTGGATCAAAGCCCGCGGTTGGTTCATCAAAGATTAAGATATCTGGATTGATGGCTAAGATACCCGCAATAGCGACTTTTCTTTTTTCACCACCAGATAAATCAAATGGCGCTCTTTTAAAGTAGGATTCGTCTAAGCCAACTTGTTTTAAGGCTTCATGAGCTCTTTTGATTGCTTCTTCACCTTTAACGCCAAAGTTTTTAACACCAAAGGCGACATCCTTTTCCACTGTTTCTTCGAATAATTGATATTCAGGGAATTGGAAGACTAAGCCAACTTGTTTTCTTAAACCACGTAGTTTTTTACTTTTTCTATTCTTATAGTTAATGACATAGCCATTGACTAAAACATCACCTTTATCAGGCACTAAAAGGGCATTAAACATTTGGGCTAATGTGGATTTACCACTACCGGTTTCACCAACAATTGCTAAGAAATCGTTATCTTTGATTTCAAGAGAAACATCACTTAAAGCTTGTGTCGCATTAGTGGCTTTCTTTTGGTAAGTGTAGAAGATATTTTTTACTTGGATGCCCATATATCCTCCACTAATTGGTCAATGTTTTCCGC
>CAMIVH010000125.1 GCA_946401755.1 uncultured Caryophanales bacterium
CATAATTACCAACGTTGAATAGCTTAGAAGCAGCGTATGTCAAATGGCCTAGGATGATACCTAGCTTGTTATTGATTTTAAGTTCAAATTGGTAAGTGAGTAACATTTTTATTCCTTTTCTTGATTTTGAATATATCTTTTAATCGCTTCTAGAGAAATAGAGCCTATTGTCTCAACATAATAAGAAGGATTCCATAGTTCGTCGTTCCATAACTCTTTAGTTATTTCTGGAAACTCCTTTAATAACAATCTCCCTGATATTCCTTTCATCATCTTTGCTCTGTGTTAGGATAGATACGATACTTATAAGCAATTCTTTTCATAAAATTATTGAGATAAATAAAAGGGATATAAAAACTAAGTTTGTTTTCATACCCCTAATTACTTTCCTACATATAGTATAGCAAAAATATGTAGATTATTCCACATAATATTTATATTATTTATCTTATTTTTACCTTACATATAGTAGGTGATAATGACTCTTTTAAACACTTTCATCTCGGCAGTTGAACAACCGAGGATTCCCGTTTAATTTTCTAAAGCCATCATGATAACGAAACCAATGATAAATGACCAAACACCAAAGTGGTCATGTCCTTCACTTGTCATTTCTGGAATCATTTCTTCCGCGACGACATAGATCATACAACCGGCAGCGAAGGCTAAAGCCCATGGCATAATGCCTTGGATTTGCATAGCAAGGAATAAGCCAATAATAGCGGCGACTGGTTCAACTGCGCCGGATAACACGCCAAATAAGAATGCTTTACCACTTGATCCGGTTTCACTTTTGATTGGTAAGGACACAACTGCGCCTTCTGGGATATTTTGAATACCAATACCAATAGCGAGTAATAAAGCACCGACTAATAAAGAAGCATTGTTTTGTTGAGATAAGGCGACACCAAAGGCAATACCAACAGATAAGCCTTCTGGGATGTTATGGATAGTAACAGCGAGGAACATCTTTGATGTTTTGCTCATCCTTTTAGCGGATAAGCCTTCTTCTTTGTTTTCTTGAACATGGAAGTGAGGGGTGAGTTTATCAATACCCCATAAGAATCCAGCACCTAAAACCACTGAGATGACCACTACTAGCCAAGAAGGCATATATGATACTTCGCTTTCTAAAGCAGGTTTAATTAATGAAAAGAAAGATGCGGAAAACATTACACCAGCGGCAAAGCCAGTGAAGATCTTTCCTAGCTTTGGTGAGATTTCTTTCTTACGAATAAAGAAGACAAATAAAGCACCCAAAGTTGTACAGATGAAGATGAGTGGGATACCAATTAATGGATACATGAATTCTTGCATATTGAGTCCTCCTTTATCGTTAGTTAGTCTTAACTAACCTATAACTATATCATTATTCGCACTTTTGTAAATATTTTTAATCATTTCTTTTGTTTTATTCGCATACGCATTTACAATATATAAGGACTACCTCGGAGGATATTATGACTAAACAAGAATTTATTGCACTCGCAAAAGAACTTCTCGAAGAAGAAAACTTAGATAATAGAAGTCAAGATTTACAACTCTTAAGAAGAGAGTTTAAATATATCGCTAATCGCGATGAAGAGAATTACTTAGATCAAGAAGAAACAAATAAAGTTATCGCTATCTATAACGAACTCGTTAAGAAAGAACCAAAGTTACTTGTTTCTCCATATGATGAAAAGAAAGCCATCATTGAAAAGGCTAGAAAGCTATTAGATAAAAAAGAAATCATCGCTGCTAATCGTGAACTTGATAGATTAAGTGATGAGTTTAGAAAAGCTGGTAGAGCTAACACCAAGGAACAAGATGATGAACTCTGGAATGAATTCAGACAAGTTAAAGATGAATTCTACGCTAAAAAGAGAGCGTTCTTTGAAGAATTAGATAAAGCTAATGCCGAAAAGCGTGAAAAGAAAGAAAACATCATCGAAAGAGCCAAAGAGATTGTTAATAATGTTGAAAACATTAGAGAAGCTAATGCTCAAATGGATGCCTTAAGAAAAGAATGGAAGGAAGTTGGCTATTCTGGTAAAGGTGATGAATATTTATGGAAAGACTTCACTAGAGTGATGGATGAATTCCAAGAAAAGAAGAAAGAAAGACATGGCGAAATGCTCAAGCTCTTTGAAGAAAGAGCAGCGCAAAAAGAAGAATTAATTAAGAAAGCCAAAATCTTACTTGCTAACTCTGAATTCACTGAAGAAGAAATCGAAAAAGTTAAAGGTTTAAGAGGCGAATATAAAGCCATTGGCTTCGCTGGTAAAGATAAGGATGACGACTTATATCAAAGATTTAATGAAGTCATTCAAAAATACTTCGAAGAAATGAAATTCTATAAAGACTAGGACTTAATAAGTCCTTTTCTTTTTTAAGAAACCTGGTTTGTTTATTTGGCAATAAAAAAGTGAAACGCTTATAAAACGCTTCACCATTTCTTTATTAAATCCTTATTTTAGCGGGTATAGCCATAGACTACTTGGCAATTAGAAATATTCCAGTTTGTTTCCCAACCCTCTGGTTTTTCACTTACTTCACAGTTAAGGACACATTCAGTGCTACAGTATTGGAATGCATAGGCTTTAATCACTGTACAGTTAAGTGGAATAATAACTTGTCTTAAGGAAGAACAATTTCTAAAGGCGTATAATCCGATATAAGTGACTGAGTTACCTAAATCAACTGTCTTAATAACGGTATTACCATCAAAAGCATAATTAGCAATCTTGATATTAGAGACACCTTCTATTTGATCTGGGATCACTAAATTGACACTTGTAGAGCCTTCCACTAAACCAAGAATGTAGATGGCATCGGTCACACCATTTGATGTTT
>CAMIVH010000126.1 GCA_946401755.1 uncultured Caryophanales bacterium
ATTAGAGAAAGAAATGAATTTATAGGAGGACATCGTAAATGAGTGAACGCGGAATGAAAAAATGGGCTCCTTATAAATCACTTAATGAACAAGAAGATTTTTTAAATAAGTTACATCAAAAACAAGCCAAGGTTGAAAGACCTCGCATCTCTTCTGATGAAGCAGAAAACATTAATGAAATCTTAGTGAATTATCATGGAGAAGAACTATTAATTGAATATTGGAGAAACGATAAACTCAATACCGTCTCCTCTATTTTGTCTAAAATTGACCCAGTAAATAAAAAGATTGTCCTCCCATTAAGAAAGACAATCTATTTTGCCGAATTAATTAGAATTGAAAGGCTTTAAATAGCCCAAGTACCATCTTTAAAGATTTGGATTTCTTTACCTTTGGCGTCAATACCAACGATAGATAAATCTCTTGTGCCCACCATAAAGTCAACGTGAATCATGGAGTTATTAATACCGACTTCGGCTCTTTGTTCCATATTCATATCTAAAGCGCCTGGATATAATTCTGGGAAACCAGCACCTAATGCGACGTGGCAGCACGCATTTTCATCAAACAATGTTTCATAGAATAATAAACCAGTTTGATTAATTGGTGATTCAAATGGCACTAAGGCAACTTCACCTAACATAGAAGCACCTTCATCCATTTTGACCATCTTTTCTAATAAAGCTTGGTTCTTTCTAGCTTTGACCGAACAAACCTTACCATCTTTAAATGAGATAGCAAAGTCTTCGATTAATTCACCATTATAGGATAATGGTTTAGAAGCCACTAAAGTACCTTCAGCTTTACCTTTCATTGGGGTTGTGAACACTTCTTCAGAAGGAATGTTTGGATTGAATTGACCTTTATTAGGAGCAAATTCAACACCACCACCCCACTTCATACCTTTAACGAGTTCGACTTGGAAGTCTGTACCGTTACTGGCTTTATAAATGAGTTTTCTTAAATCTAAGGCTTCGAGTTTCTTTCTTTGGTTAACTAAGAAGTTATTGTGGTCATCCCAGTTCTTAACTGGATCATTGCCATCCACTCTAGATGTTTTTAAGATAGCAGCCCATAAGGCTTCAATAGCGTCTTCTTCATTTAATTTTGGGAAGACTTTCTTAGCCCAGGCTTTGCCTGGAACTGCAGCGATGCTCCATTTATATTTGCCATCCATTGCATCTCTATACTTCTTGATCTTTGGATAACGTTTGGCCATGGATTTAGTAACCTTGTTTTGGTTAACACCCTTCATGGCATCTGGGTCATCAGAAATAATATGAATAACTGTTGGTAATTTCTTCACCCAGTATTTGAACTTAGCGGTCATCATTGGAGAAACTATCGCTAAACTACCGACTGTTTCATTCTTGTACGCTAATTTATTGACTGGGTCATGGTGCCAATAAACAGTGACCTTTTTAGCGCCTGCTTTATAACATTCTTCGACGACCATAGTGACAAAATCTGGTTGGTCTAAACCGGCATTAATCCATACTTCATCGCCCTTAACGACGTGACCGCCTTCGAAAGCGATTAATCTGGCATAATCTCGTAATAATTTTTCTTCCATAATTGATTAATTTTTCCTTTGCCAATACTATAATAGTATTTGAGAGGAAATTCTATATGAAAAGTTTATTTAATAAATACGTCTGGTTACAGTTAATCTTATCAATCTTATTACTTTTTGGTGGTGCGGTTATTATTGCGTTCGCTATTAATAACAATACTGAAGTATTAGAAAATGCTTTAAATATCGTTGTAGCGGTAATCTTATTCTTGTTCGGATTCTTCGCTATTCTTACTTCGTTTATTTTTGAAACAAAGAAATATATAACGATGAGTTTAATATGTGGCTCAGCCTCTATTGCGTTAGGTGTCTTCCTCTGCACTAAGCAATTTATGCTTTTGGAATATCTTATTTACTTAATCGCTATCTTCTTCATTGTCGTGGGTGCTATTGAATTATTAAAAGCCATCCTCTTAACAGTTAAAAAAGCAAAAGATCAATTAGCCTTAATTATTATTACATATATACTCGCAGTATTATTTATCGCCGCGGGCATATTAGCTATCATCTTCCATGATAATGTTAAAAACGTTTTAAATATTGTTGCTTCCGTCATCGTTGGTGTGCTCTTACTTGTCGCTGGTGGCTATGAATTAGTCCTTGGCATTAAAGCCTTAATTACAAATAAGAAAAAAGCCAATCAAGTTGTTGAAGAAAAGAAAGAAGAACCTACCGCTGAAGCTCAAACAGAACAAGCTGAAGAGCCACAGCAAGAAGAAATCAAAGAACTTGATTACACAAGCAATCAAATCGAAGAGAAAAAATAAAAGCGGATTTCTCCGCTTTTTTCTTACTTCTAATAGCCTGCAATTAATTAAGCTTTAGCAGTAATTTCAATAAGGACCGCGATAAAGAAGAACAAGATTGCACAGACAAGAGTCAAAATAGAGACGACTTTTTCTGCACCTCTTTCTTTTGTTTTGACGAAGACGTTTAAGCCACCGCCTGTAATAGCACCAGAAGCACCTTCAGATTTACCGCCTTGTAATAAGCAAAGAACGATAATCACGACGGCAACTACTAACATAATCCAGTCATACCAATTTAACATAAGAATTTTCTTCCTTTCTTAATCGCTGCTTACTAATAATATTAGAATCGCAAAAATAACGCAAACTATATTTTTACAAATTGCTTTTTATTTCGAGAATAATATCTCGAAGCTCAGCTGCCCTTTCAAAGTCAAATTCTTTAGCAGCTTGACGCATTTGTTTTTCGAGTTCTTT
>CAMIVH010000127.1 GCA_946401755.1 uncultured Caryophanales bacterium
AAAGATGTTAAAGAAGAAAAAGCGGAACTTATTGAAAACGCTAAAAAAGAAATTTCTGATATCATCTCCAAGATGCATAACTCTGATATGCGAGTTCACGAAGTGATTGAACTCAAAAAAGAACTTGAAGAGTTAGAAGAAAAGGAAGAAGAAGTCGTTTATAACGAAGATATCGCTATTAATGATTATGTTTCTATCCCAAGTATGAACATCTATGGTCGTGTCATGCGTATGAAAGGTAATAAAGCTCATATCGTCAGTGATGGTGGCTTAGCCTTTGACGTTGATAAAAATAAATTACATAAAGTCGCTCAACCTAAAGTCGGCACTTCTAAAGTGAAGAAAACTAATTACGATTTAGCCATCAACACTAGAGTGGGCATTGAATTAAACCTCATTGGTATGCGTGTCGAAGAAGCCAAAAACGCCTTAATTAAATACTTAGATAACTGTCGTTTAAAACACTTAAGCCAAGTCCGTATTATCCATGGCTTCGGTAGTGGCGCACTTCGCAATATGACTAGAAGCTATTTAGATACACAAAAAGACCTTACTCATCGCCCTGGTGGTGAGCATGAAGGTGGTGGAGGTTGCACAGTCGTGCTCTTTAAATAATGAAAGAGAGAATTAAGTCATGTATTAATAACCTTAAGCATCTCCCTGGTGTTTATTTAATGCATGATAAAGATGATAAAATCATCTATATTGGCAAAGCCAAAGACCTCTATAAAAGAGTGAGCCAATACTTCCTAAGACCACAAGTCGGTAAAGTCGCGAAGATGGCCTTTGAAGCGGAATATTTTGAAACAATCATCACTAATAATGAGAAAGAAGCTCTTATTTTAGAGATGAACCTCATCCAAACTCATTATCCTAAATTTAATATATTATTAAAGGATGGTAGCCATTACCCATATATTGCTTTAAGAAAAGATGGCTATCCATACTTACAAATCAAAAGAAACACTAAAGATAAGAAATACGATTATTTTGGCCCATTCCCAAGAAGCACAAGCGCGTATGAAACTATCGACTTATTAAATAAGATATTTCCTTTAAGGAAATGTAATAAGATTCCTAATACCGCTTGTCTATATTATCATCTTGGTCAATGCCTAGCGCCTTGTATTAATGAGATTCCTAAAGAAAGAGAAGATGACTTACGTGAAAAGGTTAAATCCTTTATGCGTGGTAATAACGCTGATGTGAAAAGAGAAATCACCAGCAAGATGATGGCAGCCTCTGAGAAGATGGACTATGAAGCCGCGAATGACTACAAAGGTGTCTTGGAAGCGATTAATCATATCAACATTCCACAGAATATGGAGAATAACGATAAAAAAGACCGCGATATTTTCGCGTTCTCAGTAAGAGAGGGTTATTTATCGTTAGCGGTCCTTTTGTTCCGTAGAGGCACCCTTTTAGATAAAAAAGTTTATATCGTGGAAGAGTTTGATAATAACGAAGAACAAGTTGCCGATTTAATCTTGCAGTTCTATCAAAATGTTCCTCTCCCACAAGAAGTGGTTATTAATAACGAAACAGTCGTGGACTTGCTTAGTGATTTAATTGATCCAACTGTCTACAGTGTCACTAAAGGTAAGATTCATGATTTAATCTTAACCGCGAAACAAAACGCGAATAACGCCTTAGATGAATATTTCTTATCTAGTAAACTAGATAGTGATAAGTTAGCCTTATTAGAAGAGTTAGGAAACATCATCCATATTGATACTCCATATCGAATCGAATTATTTGATAACTCACACTTACAAGGATCTAATCCAGTAGGCGCTGCAGTGGTCTTTATTAACGGTGAACCTGCGAAGAAGTTGTATCGTAAGTATCATATCGAGCATGATGAGGCTAGAGATGATCTTAAATCAATGGAAGAAATTGTCTATAGAAGATATAAACGTCTAAAAGACGAAGGCAAAGATTTACCAAACTTAATCCTCGTCGATGGTGGTCTTAATCAAATCAAAGCCGCGGACACTGCGCTTAAGAGAGCGGAAGTCTCTATTAATCTTTTTGGTCTTGTTAAAAACAACAAACACCAAACCGCAGGATTAATGGATATCGAAGGAAATGTCTACGATATTGAAAATAAGAACATTTTCTTCATGCTCACGAGAATGCAAGATGAAGTCCATCGCTTTGCGATAACCTTCCATCAATCCTTAAGAAATAAGAAAATGAAATCATCAATCTTGGACGATATCAAAGGTTTAGGAGATAAACGCAAAGAGTTAATCAATAAGGCTTATCCAGATATCACTTTATTAAAAGAAGCCACAATCGAAGAGTTAAGTCAGCTTCTTCCTAAAGAAGTAGCGGAAGCCTTATACATGAAACTTCGTTATTAATTACTTGCAAACAATCTAAGAATTATTTAATATAATTATCGCTGACATGCGCTTGTAGCTCAGTTGGATAGAGCAACAGCCTTCTAAGCTGTGGGTCAGGCGTTCGAGTCGCCTCAAGCGTGCCATTAAGAAAAAAATAGCATTTTGTGAATAGCAAGATGCTTTTTTTGTGTTAATAAAAAACTAATAAATCAAACACCGTATTATTAATATGTTTTTTGTAAAAAAATGATGATGTTTACATAACAATTGACTTTTTTTAAAAAACCACCTTATACTTTAAACGAATAATCAAACGAAAGGATAAAATAATATGATTAATTCGAAGAAAGCTTTATGTTTCTTTGCGGCTTTGTTTATGTCGTGCTCTTTAATCACTGCATGCCAGCCAGAATCGCAAACAAAATCATTTACACC
>CAMIVH010000128.1 GCA_946401755.1 uncultured Caryophanales bacterium
CAGTTTAGAGGAAGCTTTAGAGGTTTAATCTCTTTCTTAAAGTCTTTAGGCTTCTATTTTGCTACTGTTCTTGTTGCCGGAATCATCTTCTATTTAATCTTCAAAGCGCAGTATGGAGAAACATTTGTTAGTTCATTTAATACCTTAGCGTTCCAATACATTAACAACATGGAATTCACCTATGAAGAATTAGTGGCGATGCTTGAGGCTAATGACAATATGTTATTAACCTTCATCGTTTATATCTCCGCTGTCGGAATTCCTCTCTCAATGCTCGCTTTTATTTACTATATTTCCTTCTCGTCTTTATCAATCTATTACCGCGCTAATGTGGCATTTGGTGCCGCCGCGTTATTAAAGATGAGTGTCGGTAACACTTATGCTCGTCACCGCATAGAAATGCGCAAAGACTGGTTCTCTTTAAACTGGCCAATGCTTGTCTTATCCTTTGTGGGTATGCTTGCTTTTGGTGCTCTTGATTTCTTCTTAATTAAGAGAATCGATTTATTACCAACCTTTGTGTTGGTCGGTGGTGTAGCCTTATTAATGTTTTATCTTCCATTCTATTTTGCCAATATGGAAACGATATATAAGAAATACGAAACGAATTTTAAAGAAGGCAATCAAGAAGCAATCGAGACTATCCTTAGTAGAATTCAAAGTAGTATCGATCTAAGTGAAGAAGAAAAAAGAAACTTAGAAGCATCGTTACGTGGTCAAGATAACCAAAATGATGAGGATGGAGATAAATAAAAAACCCAGATTTTGCATCTGGGTATTGAGCTGTCTGGAGCAAGTGACGGGAATCGAACCCGCATATTAACCTTGGCAAGGTTACGTTCTACCACTGAACTACACCTGCATTTGGGATTTCCAAATCGCGCTTAATCATTATAAGTAAAACAAAAATATCTTGCAACAACATTTAGAAAAAAATTAAAAGAGGCAGAAAACATGATTACAAACAAGCAATTAGCAGACCTAATTTTCCCAGATATTACTGAGACAATTGAAGATTTAGAAAAAAGATATCCAGTAAGAGATTTACCAGAAGGTGCACAAGTTACCAGATTTGCGCCATCCCCAACAGGTTTCTTACACACTGGCTCTTTATTCACATCTTTAGTGTGTCGTAAAGTCGCTAGCCAATCTAAAGGTGTCTTCTATGTTAGATTAGAAGATACAGATACCAAAAGAGAAATCGCCGGTAGTGGTGAACAACTCTTAGAACAATTACATACCTTTGGTATTGATCCAGATGAAGGCTACTTAGGCGACCATGAAAAAGGTAACTATGGCCCATACGTGCAATCTAAACGTGCGCGCATTTACTGCATCGTTATCAAACATTTATTAGAGGAAGGCAAAGCCTATCCATGTTTCTGCACCGCTCAAGACTTAGAAGAACTTCGTAACGAACAAGAAGCTAAGAAATTAAATCCTGGCTATTATGGAGAATTCGCTAAATGTAGAAATCTCTCCAACGAAGAAAAATATGAAAAGATTAAAAACGGTGAACATTTCGTCATCCGTTTTAGAAGTGAAGGTAATCACGAAAACAAGATTAAAGTCTCTGACTTGGTAAGAGGCGAATTTGAAATCGCAGAAAACGATCAAGATATTGTTATCTATAAGAGTGATGGTTTACCAACATATCACTTCGCTCACGCAGTCGATGATCACTTCATGAGAACAACAACTGTTATCCGTGGTGAAGAATGGGTGGCATCCTTACCAATTCACGTTCAACTCTTTAGAGCGTTAGGCTGGAAAGCCCCTAAATATGCGCACTTACCAGTCATCATGAAAGTGGATGAAGAAACAGGTAATAAACGTAAACTTTCTAAAAGAAAAGACCGTGAAGCGGCTTGCTCTTACTTCATCGAAGATGGTTATTTACCACAATCTCTCATTATGTATTTAATGACCATTGCGAACTCTAACTTCGAAGAATGGATTTTAGCCAATAAGTTTGAAGGTATGGATAACTTCCAATTCTCCTTCAAGAAGATGTCCTTAGAAGGTGCTTTGTTCGATATGGGTAAATTAAACTTCTTTGCTCGTGAATTATTAGTTAAATATAACAAAGATCAATTCACTGACCTAGCTTATACTTACGCTAAGAAGTACAATCCAGAACTTCAAAAGGCTATCGAATACGATAGAGAATTATTTGCTAATATCATGAACATTGATAGAGAAAAAGCTAACCCAAGAAAAGACTATGAAAAGTTCGGTAATATCTTAGATATCATTGGCTTCTTCTATCAAGATAGATATAACGAAGTTCTTAAAGAACCATTACCATTTAATGAAAAGTTCTCTAAAGAAGATTTAATTGAAGCTTTGCAAGCCATTAAAGCTAATCTTAAA
This sequence comes from uncultured Caryophanales bacterium, assembly GCA_946401755.1. Taxonomy (GTDB): domain Bacteria; phylum Bacillota_I; class Bacilli_A; order RFN20; family CAG-826; genus RUG14515. The sequence continues at coordinate 2,374 of CAMIVH010000128.1, forward strand.
ACCAATACCGATGAACAAGCTTGGTTCAATGATTTAAAAGAAATCGGCACAGCTTTAAACTATGCCGCTAATAACAAAGACTATAAAGCTAATCCAGAAGCTTATAAAGGCAACATTGGCGATTTAGCGGAAATCCTTCGTATCACCTTAACAGGTAGAAAGAATGCTCCAAACTTATGCGTTGTGATGTATCTCTTAGGATTAGAAGAAACGCATAGACGTATCGACGCGGTTATTTCTTTACTTAAATAAAATCTCGGGAGTATAATTACTCCTGCTGGTCCTATGGAGAAGTGGCTTAACTCATCGCCCTCTCAAGGCGACATTCACGGGTTCGAATCCCGTTGGGATCACCAA
>CAMIVH010000129.1 GCA_946401755.1 uncultured Caryophanales bacterium
CACTTCCTTGGGGTGGAAGGGGTCGTCAGTTCAAATCTGATCGTTCCGACCATTGTTAAATACTCCTTAATATAAGGAGTTTTTTAATTTGACATAAAAGAAACATAAATAATTTGTCTTATCTACGATAAATGATAAAATAATAGCAACGTAAAAATATTTTATAGGAGAAAACTATGAAAAGTGCTAAAAAATTACTTTTGTTAAGTGTCGGCTTTTTAGCCATGGCAGTTACTGGTTGTAACAATAATAATCAACCAACAAGTCAAGGACCACAAAAAGATCCAAACGAAGTTTCAGTCTTCCTTCTCTCTGGTCAATCCAATATGCAAGGCAACTCAAGCAGCAGTGCCACAAACTTAAAGAATGCATTCGATGAATTAGGATTCGAAGATTATGATGAAGTTGCTGCCGGTATGAAGACAGTTCAATCCAGTGTCTACTGTGCTGGCTATGGTGAATTAGATCACACCAAATTAGAAAAGAACTCTAGACTTTCTAACTCTACAAATAAAGAAAATCAATTTGCTGGTTTATTTGTTCCAACCGCTCCAGGCTTAGGTAACTCCGCCAATCAAATGGGCCCAGAATTTGGCTTAGCTTACGCTTTAAAAGACAAAGCTACTGAAGAACACCCAATCTTCTTAGTCAAGATGGCCTCCAATGGTTCAGGCTTTGAACAAAGTGGTACACAATACAACTGGCCAGTCAAAGATGCTGAAGGCAACTTCCCAGAAATCAACTTATACGACACATTTGCCAAACCATTCTTAGAAAACAATCTCCAACTTATCAAAGATATGGGTTTGAAACCAGTCATTAAAGGTTGGGTCTGGCACCAAGGCGAATCTGATTCTGCCGAAGCAAAAATCAAAGTCTACGCACAAAGATTAGGCGACATGGTTGCTCAATTCAGAGAAGACTTCAAAGAATACGCTAGAGACGAAGATGGTGAAAACATCGCTTTCATTGATGGCATGATTTATCAAGGCTCTGGCACACAATGGGGCGCTCAAACAAGTAAAGATATGAACGCTGCAAAACAAAGTTTTGCTGATTCCGCCGATAACAACTATCTCGTTGATATCTATGGTAACGCTGATCCAGTTGAAGAAAACGAATTAAAACCAGGTCAACCAGGTGGCGATAGCATGCACTACAATACCAAGAGTTCCTTAAGACTCGGTATGGCGTATGGCCAAGTTATCATTGATAACAACTTATTAGACTAATTAATAGTTAAGATTGAATTAAGTGGAATAGATTTAACTCTGTTCCACTTTTTTGTTGAGGTAACCGTTAAGAAAATGTATCTTTATTTTATTGAGGTATCACCATGAAAAACAAAAGACTCTTGCTCCTTATTCCTTTCTTTGCATTAACAGCGTGCAACGGTACAAAAGAAATTGATGGAAATAAAGCTAAAGAAATAGTGGACGCAATTAGAAATAAAATAAATAAAGAGTTTCCAAACAATTTGACTTTTGATTTAATCAACAAAGGTCAAAGTGGTCAAGGCGAAGCTAGATTTGAAGTTGACTTAACATATAAATATCAAGTCGCTAAAAATGGCTACTACACCTTGCTTAAAGGCAGCCAAGCTGATCAAAAGTATGATGTTGAAATGTACTGCATCAAAGGAACCTTACATGGTGAAGTAAAATATGTTAAATATTTTGATGAAGCTAAAAATGACTACGTCCATGCAGTCGCAACTTCTAAAGATAGTGCGGATTATGAGACCGCTTTCGACGAGTTAGACGCTGATAGAATAATTCGTATTTATCGAAACTATGCCAAAGTAAATGTCTTCGATGTAGTAGATGATCCTTGGGATACAAGAAAGTATTATTCTTCCAAAGAAGGAGAATTAATCCTCGAATGGACTACCGACCTCAAAGAAGGAATGTCATATTCATACGATGAAACCGCTGTCAGTGGCAAAAACACTTACAAATTTGAAGACTATCTTTTTACTAGTGTTCATAACGACACAGTTTCAACTTTAGGCAACACTTGGTTAACCGATGGTAAAGTTGATTACAAAACAGAAGTTAAACTTGAATTACCAAGCAATTGGGAAGCTTACATCCAATTAGAAGCGTAGTTGTTCACTTTTAAATAATTAATTCCCACGTCTTAACGGATGTGGGATTTTTGTTCTTAGATTGCATTTATATAGTTATATTTTCGAATATTTGATAAAATATCGAAGACTAAAGATATGGAAAAGAAAATTGTTATTAAAGGCGCTAGAGAGAATAACCTCAAGAATATTGATGTTTCTTTACCTAAAGATTCATTAATTGTTTTTAGTGGTCTTTCTGGTAGTGGCAAATCCACTTTAGCGTTCGATACCATCTTCGCTGAAGGCCAAAGAAGATACATGGAATCATTATCTAGCTATGCTAGACAGTTCCTTGGTAACTTTGATAAACCAGATGTGGACGCGATTGAAGGTTTATCACCAAGTATCGCCATTGATCAAAAGTCTGTTTCTCATAACCCAAGAAGTACAGTGGGTACTGTCACTGAGATTTATGACTACTTAAGACTTTTATTTGGTCGTATTGGTATTCCATATTGTCCAACTCATAACGAACCAATTATTTCCTTCTCCGTTACCATGATGACTGATGTGGTGATGGCATATCCAGAAGGAAGCAAAATACAATTATTATCTCCAATCGTTCATGCGGAAAAAGGCACACAAAAAGATGTCTTAGA
>CAMIVH010000130.1 GCA_946401755.1 uncultured Caryophanales bacterium
AAAAAACGAATAAAAAATGCCGTTTTGCAGGCTTTTTGCTATTTTCGTATTGTATGCATAGCGTGTGCGCTATATAGTAAAAGGGAACTGACAGGTAAGGAGAAAGCCTATGTACAGAACAGAAAAAGAAACCTCAAAGGTTTTAAGAATCCTTTTAATTGTATCGTTTGTTTTCCTCGCCATTTATATTTTTGGATTCATTTTATTTGCTGCTAACGCTGATAAAACTGGTGATGCTGATTTAAAAGATTTTGGAGCGGTTTTCTCATATCATTTTGGTAATTTTAAAGACTTATTCACCTTCAAATTAAACGCCTCTTCTAATGTTTTTTATGTTGCCTTAAGTGGCTTATTATATGGTCTCATTGCTATTGTTGTTATTTTCTTAATTGTTGGCGTTGTTATTGCCGTGAAAAAGAAAAGAGCTATCCTAGCCTTTGGTATCGCTTTAGCGGTCCTAACTTTATTTATCTACATGTTAGGTGCAGCGGGCTTACCAAAGTATTGGGCCATCTTAAATAAACGTGGTGATTTTGGTAAACATCAAGAGTTGATGGGACCAACCATCATTCTTATTGCTGCTGGAATCATATTCGCTATTCTTTCATACATCACCTATTTTGCGTGCATTCTTGAAGCATTCAAAAACCCGGCATTTGAAGATAAAGATGCCCCTAAAAAAGGTGAAGAACCAGTGATGTTTGAAGCTATTAGTAATGAAAAGCCACAAGAAGAAAAGCCTGCTCCATCATTTAAACAAACCGCTTCTAGAGAAGATTCAATGTCCAAAAAGGATCTCGCAGAGCTCATTAGAAGTATTGTTAGAGATGAAATGAACCGTAGTGCGCAAAATCAAAATAGTCCTTTAATTGTTCAATACTTTGGTTCCGCTCCAGAGCAACAAATCGTTCAAGACGCTAATAAAGAAGAAGTTGTTAAAGAAGAAGTTAAGCCAGAACCACAACCTGAACCGGCTCCAGAGGAGGAACCAGTTTCTGAATCAGTGGAGAAAAAACCAATCATCCGTATCCCATTCCAAGTGAGAATGATGAACGCCGATGAAGAAATGAAGAAAAACTATAATGAACTCAAAAATGAGATTCTCTCATATGGTGTTAATTCAAGAGTGTCTAATTCTGGTGATGCCTTCCGTTTACATAGAAAGACGTATGTGAAATTAACAATTGCTGGTTTAAGTTTAAAACTCTACTTCGCTTTAAACCCAGAAGACTATAAAGACTCAACCATTCCAGTCCAAGATGCTGGTCATAAAGGCATCTATGCTGAAATCCCATTAGTGTTCAAAGTTAAATCAGGTTTATCAATGAGGAGATGTAAAGAACTCATCCAAACCGTGATGGAAAAAGATGGTTTAGAACAAGGACCAATTGAAGATATCGATTGGGTTGAAAAGTTAAAAGAACAGCCAGTGGATGAAAGTCCAGAAGAAGAATAAAAACATAAATACTAAGGTATGCTTGCATACCTTTTTATTTATTATTTGAATGTAGGGCAAAAAATTGATATATTTTTATACTGCAGCCAGCAAAGAAAGGAAGTGGGCACATTAATGGATGAACCTCTGTCGTGGGTAATCATTGGTATTTGTGTATTAGCACATTTTTTCTTTTCTGCTGGTGAAACCGCACTCGCATGTGCAAACCGCTTCAAGATGCAAGTCGAAGCGGATGAAGGTAAAAGATCTGCCAAATTAGTGCTCAAAGTCCAAGAAAAATATGACCGAGCATTAATCACGGTTTTAATAGGAAGTAACATTGTCGCTATCGCTGCTTCAGTTATCTGTACAGCGCTTTTTACTCGTACATTAAGTAATTACACAAGCGATTTAATCGCGTTATTAGCCTCTATTGTTATTTCATTACTTATTTACATCTTTGGCGATGCTCTTCCTAAGACTATCGCTAGAAGTATTCCAGATACTGTTAGTAAGATATTTGTCTTCCCAGTATTTGGCTTAATGATGCTTCTATATCCTGTCACCTTGCTATTTGAATTAATGACCAAGGGTATTGAAAGATTATTCAAAGTCAAAGAACAAGTCGACTTCGATGAAGATGACTTTGAAAACGTCGTAGAAAAAGTCTCTGATGAAGGTGTCTTAGAAGAAGAACAAAGTGATATCATTCAATCCGCTTTAGAGTTCGCAGACACTAATGTTAAAGAAGTCTTAACTCCTAGAAATAGAATCTTCGCGCTTAACATAAGAGATTTAGATAAAGAAAAACTCCACAAGATTATTATCAACACCAACTATTCTAGAATTCCTGTCTATGATGGTAATTTTGATAACATCATTGGTGTTCTTCATATAAAGACATATTTAAGTGCTTATTTAAGAAACCCAAACGTTTCTATTAAAAGAAAGCTTCAAAAGCCATATTTCGTTTCATCAAACATTATGATTGATGATTTATTTAATGGCTTTAAAAAGCATCATACACATATCGCTATTGTGAGAGATAAAAACAAGAAAGTCATCGGCATGGTTACCATGGACGATGTCTTAGAAGAACTTGTTAGTGATATCTCTGAACCAAACAGCATGAAAGGAAATAGATAGTATGGCCTGGTATTATTGGTTAATCGTTGCTATCTGTGCATTGTTCTCAATGTTCTTTTCCGCTGCTGATATGGTGTATGGAATGGTTGATAAAGATCGTTTAAATAGAGAAAAAGGCAAGAAAGAAAAACGCGCTAAGTTAGCC
>CAMIVH010000131.1 GCA_946401755.1 uncultured Caryophanales bacterium
TTACGCTTTGATATAAGTACCGTCATAGATCATTTCTTGACATCTTCTAACTAAGGTTTCCCTCATCTCTTTATTAATCTCATACCAGACAGTAAGAGTGACCCATGTTAGCGTATTATGGTAGACATAATGTATGTAAGCATATGGGGCAATGGCGCTTATATTCATTGACCAATCATCGTTGACTCTGATTGAGATTAATGAAGGAATACCAGTTGGGTTATGATATGTTTGTTCTTTAAAGTCTAGATTTCTTAAATCTTGCACCAATTCAGGGGTGAAGTTAGTAAAACGTTTTGACTGCGTTGTACTTTCAAAATAGGTATCCATGAATGGCTCATCGTTTTCTTTTGGATTAAGCAATGAATCAAACAATCTATCCGGAGTAGCGTATCCTTTGGCTTTAGCGTTAGCTTCTTCTACCTCAAAAATAGTGCGAACTTCGTCCATGCGAGTGTTCACTTCTTTTTGAAGGCTACTAACAATGTCGTTACTAATAGTGTATGTTGTTTCTTGTTCTTCCCGACTAAGCATAGAATCTTTTCGACAATATGTGTTAATCTTCCCGCTTACATAAAAATCAACTTTAAAATAGGTAAAACCATCTTGGTATCCTTTGAAGGAATAAGTCATCCATGGCTGTGTGCTTTCTTCTGAATAGAATGCTTGTTTGTTTGCACAAGGAGCATACTTACCAAGTATATTTCCAACAACATGATCATAATCATATTGGTCTTCTTCTCCAATGATGACGTGGGAATAATCTTGCTGAATTTTAAAATATTCTTCTAATTTAATGTGCTTAGAGGAATTACAACTGCTTAAAAGGCATGATATCAATGTAATAGGTATTAAAAATAATTTCTTTTTCATATAGTTTGATCCTTTATTGCGCGTTCGCTTTATTACGAACCTTCGCAAAAAGATTATTTAGTTTATCTTTATTTACTGAGAAATATTGTCCAGCGGTACATAGTCCATTGTACTTAGATACATAATCACAATATAAACAGGCAATTTGGCTATATTCACTAATTTGTAACATTGAGTTGTCTTCGTCATCAAGCTCTATCCTTAGCATAGAAGTATCATCGAAACTATAATAATCTTCATCGCCCATATCTTCATATTCAAGATTTGTTAGGTCTTCTAGGATATCACCATCTTTATCTGTAATAATGTGATGCTCATAACCAAGACGAGGTTCTCCATATTCTTCTCTTTTTTTCATATATTCCACATGTCTATATTTCATATTAGAGAAAGTGGTGAAGAACTTTTCTAAAGTATTCTTTTCTAAAGCCGCTTGTTTTTCCGCTTGTACTTCAGCTTCAATTTGAGCGGTGTATTCTGTAACTTCTTGAAATAACTTATTCGCTTTTTCTTTATCAATTGTGTATAAGGTAGTTTGACTTTCAGGGGCTATAAACCAACCTGAACCAGCGACATGGGTTTCAACATATCCAGTAGCATATACTCGTATATTGAAGATATCCATCTTTTTATATTTGTTTCCAATATTAAAACTATAGAATATGGAATCAGTTTTATAGCCTGACTCATAATACTTATTACCATCCAACTCAGCGTCTTCTAAATTTGTTTTCAGAATATTAAAAACGCCTTCGTTAAAATCTCTATAATAATCATCGTTGATGTAATAGTAACCTGTTTTATCAGTGGCTAACGTCAATATCTCATTAAGAGAAACATGTGGAGTGCGATAAGTGCACGCACTCATGAAGCATGACATTAATGTAATGGGTATTAAAAATAGTTTTTTATTCATACTGTTTCCCTTGGTTTTTGGATATCGCTTTGATATTGATCTTCAATCTTTTCAAAGAGATTGCCATATACATTAGTAATACCTGGTCTATTGACTCTGAAATATTGTTCAATGATTCCATAGCCATCATCTTCAAGCTCTGAATCATATTGATATCTCATATAACCATAACAACTATTGTAATCGATAGTCATTCTCCAATAACTACGTGCGGCCACTGTAATACAAGCATATGGATTAACATCTTGTTCCTCATCAAAGGTTTCAAATTTCATTTCCTTAAAGACATTAAGGATCTCGCCATTCTTATCAATGAAATCATATGTAAAAGATCTTGGAGGTTCTTCATTTGTTTGTATTCTTAAACCAAAGTCATTAACTCTATTATGTGTAAGCTTATCTATAAAGCTTTCAATGGTGGCTTCTTTAGCCGCCATATTTCTTTGATAGTCTTTTGCGTATTGTTCCACTTTTTCAAACAAAGTATCGATATTTGGTTTACTAACTTTATAAGCAGTAAATTGTTCTTTTGGATAAATGAAGTCACCAGTGCCACTGGCGTATGTTTGCACAACTCCATCATTATAGATTCTGATAGTGAAATAGTTCATCTTTCTATCTTCATAAGGAGTATCGAATGTGTATTCAATGAGATTGTAACCATAACGATCTGCACCAAAGTCATTGATTTTTCCAACCATCTCGGCATCATAGGTATATTCTTTGAGAAGATTGAAAACCTTATGGTCTGTATCATCACCAAATCCAGATCCTTTATTTTGAATGACAACACTATATGAAGCATAGCCAGAAAACTTTGTTGTGTCATACATCTCTTTGAGAGTGACGTGGTCAATCTCAACAGCGCATGCACTTAATGCACTGGACATTAATATAACGGGTAATAAGAGTAGTTTCTTGTTCATAT
>CAMIVH010000132.1 GCA_946401755.1 uncultured Caryophanales bacterium
CTTATGAAAAAGAATATTAATCGTAAAAGCGAAGATATTAAAAGATTTAATCCTACCGCTGAAAGTGGTTTAGATAGTGCCTCTGTTAGCTATATGCAAAGCATTGGCAAAGTTAATATCGCTAAGAGTCCTACTAATAAGTCTTATACCAAAATCATTTTAGGTAACATCTTTACCTTCTTTAATATTTTGATGTTCGCTATTGCGGGCTTACTTCTCTTCTTAGTGGGTCCTAAAGTAGTGACCAACTTAATGTTCTTACTCATTATTGTTTGTAACTTATTAATTGGCACAATCCAAGAATGTAAGAGCAAACACACAATTGAAAAGCTTAAGTTATTAAACGATAGCAAGATTAAAGCTAGACGTGATGGTAAAGAAGTCGAACTCTTACCAACTGAAATAGTCTTAGATGATGTTGTTATCTTAACAGCAGGGGACCAAATACCCGCTGACTGTGTGATTTTAGACGAACAAATCTTAGAAGTTAATGAATCATTATTAACTGGTGAATCAATACCAGTAAAGAAGACTAAAGGTGATACAGTCTTTGCTGGATCATTTGTTGTGGCTGGTTCTTTAGCGGTCCGTGTTGATAAGGTTGGTAACGATACATATATCTCCTCAATTGAAAATAAGGCTAAAGTATCTAAACAACCTAAATCTAGATTGATGATTGCTATCTCTAAGATTATTAGAAATATGACCATTATCGCTATCCCGTTAGCGGTATTTGTCGCTATCTATGAATTTGTATACGGCTTACTTAATAATAGCCAAACAAATCCATTACCAATCTATCCTGCTTTTTGGGGCGATAATTCTATCTTTAGTAATGCGACCTTCTATAGTGGTGTCACTATTGCGTATATGATTCCATGTGGTATGGCCTTATTAGCTAGTGTCGCGATGGCCACAGGTGTTGTTAAACTTGCCCAAAATAAGACTTTAGCCCAAGACTTATATTCCGTTGAATCTTTATCTAGAGTTAACACTCTTTGCTTAGATAAGACAGGGACATTGACCGATGGTTCAATGACCCTTGAAGAAACTATTATCTTAGATAAGAGTTATAACGAAGAATCATTAGATAGATTAATGTCTAGTTACTTAGATGCATTTAATGAGGCTAATCAAACATCAACCGCTTTATTAAATAAGTTTGGTAAACTCGTAGAACGTATTGATGACTATGGTCAAAAGAATTCCTCGAATGCCTTTAGAAAGAAATTTAAGAACTTAGATCAACTAAAAGTTAACGATAGAATTCACTTCTCCTCCGCGAGAAAGTATTCCGCAGTGGAATTTGAAGGCTTAGGCTGGTTTGTGATGGGCGCTCCTGAATACATCACTAAAGATAAAGAAGTCTTAGATAAAGTTAATGAATACGCTCAAAGTGGTTTACGTGTCATCGTCTTAGCTAAAGTTAATGGTGTCGTTATTAAAGATAAACCAGTCCCAGCGGATAACACTTTAGTGGCGATGCATATCTTAAGTGACACTATTAGACCAGAAGTTAAAGATACGATGTTATGGTTTAGAGAAAACGATGTCGATATTAAAGTTATCTCTGGTGATAACATCGGTACTGTTAGTTATATCGCTAAACAATCAGGTATCGCTAACTGGGATAAAGTCGTAGATATGTCTAAAGTCACTGAACAAGATAACTTAGAAGAACTTGTCATGAATAATGCCATATTTGGTAGAGTCACTCCTGACCAAAAAGCGGATATTATCGCTATTCTTAAAAAGAACAACCGTATCGTTGGTGTCACAGGTGATGGTTTAAACGACTTATTAGCCTTTAAGCAAGCCGATTGCTCTATTGCCTTAGCAAATGGTGCGGCTGCCACTAAAAACGTCGCAAATCTCGTTTTATTAGATTCTAACTTCTCCAATATGAAGGAAGCAGTCTTCCAAGGTAGACGTGTTGTTAATAATATTCAAAGATCCTCATCCTTATTTGTGATGAAGGATTACTTATGGTTCTTTATTACCATCTTCCCAATGCTAATTGCCTTACCACATATGATTCAACCAACAGTCATGTCTTTGGTTAATATCTTCATTACTGGTATTGCTAGTTTATTTGTCGCCTTAGAACCAGATAAGACAAGAGTTAAAGGTAACTTCTATAAGAATGTTACTAAACGAGCCTTATTATCAGGCTTCTATATGTTCATACCTGTGGCGGTAGCCCTTCTATATGTCTTATTTAGTCAAATAGCAATCAATCAAGGACTGACCGTGGATATATTACAATCAGTGCTTGCGACAAAATTTGTAAATGGTGAAATCGTGAGCTTTGGTTGGATACCTACTATGGCACTATGTGTCACTATCGGTGGGTTCATTATCTTCTTTAATAACTGCCGTCCATTTACGACATTTAGAAAGATCTTATATTCACTTACCTTAGTAGTGGTTCTCTTCATCTTATGGTTAGCACCTGAATTCTTTATTGTTAGTGGTACTGAGATGGTTAATGAATGTGGTGGCTTCTTAAAGATTCTTCCATATGTCTTTACTCATATTGTTCCTAACTTAACATTAACTTTATTTAAAACCATGACCCTAGAACAAATTATCTTTGTTGGTGCTTACGCTGTTCTAGCGTTCCCACTTTACTTATTAAACGAAAAGTTCATGGGTCTATT
>CAMIVH010000133.1 GCA_946401755.1 uncultured Caryophanales bacterium
CAATACATGGAAACAATGATTCCTGGTATATTTACCGCAGGTAACTGTTTACACGTCCATGACGTTGTCGACTTCGTCAGCCAAGAAGCTAGACTCGCGGGTCGCTCAGCGGCTTTATATCTTAAAAACGAAATCGATAATAACGAGAAGAAAATCCCAATTAAACCAGGAAATAATATATCCTACGTTTTACCACAATTTGTCTTAGAAAACAGTGTGGATGATATCACCTTTAAGTTCAGAGTGAGAAAGCCACTTAAGGATCAAGTTGTGATGATTAGAAGTGGAGATATTGTTTTAGGTAAAGTGGTTAAACCTGCTTTAATTCCATCTGAAATGGTGATGGTCAATTTAAGCAAAGATAAATTACAAGAAGTGAAAGATGAAATCGTCATCTCTGTGGAGGACCGCTAAATGAAAGATTTAACATGTATTGTTTGTCCTAGAGGCTGTCGCTTACACGTCGACGATGACATGAACGTCACAGGTAATTTTTGCCCACGTGGTAAGGAGTATGCTATCAGCGAGCTCACACACCCTGTGCGTACAATTACATCTTCCATCAAAGTGACCAATCGTGAATATACTTTAGTGTCTGTTAAGACCACAAAACCTGTCCCTAAAGATAAAATCTTTGAGGTCATGGAAGAGATTGATAAATTAAGCGTTGAAGCTCCAACACGAATTGGCGACATCGTTAAAAAGAACATCCTTGGACTCGATAGTGATATTGTTATCACTAAAAATATCGACTAATTTTATAGCCTAGTTATTTGCTAAAAATTAGCAAAGTAGTCATTTTGTAAACTGCTTATATCTTTTAATATTAAAAACTTAAAGGTATAATATCTTTAAGTTGAAACATACTAATGAAAGGAGAACACTGTGGAAGACATTATTAAGGTGTCCGCTTTAGGCGGGTTAGATGAAAATGGCCGTGACTGTTACGTTATTGAAATCAATAACGATATCTTTGTTATTGATGCTGGTTTAGCCTTACCTGATAAAACCATTCCTGGTGTCGACTATCTTTTAGCAAATGCTCAATATCTTATTAATAATAAGGAAAGAGTAAAAGCATATATTATGACCCATGCTCATGATGAAAACATGGGTGCTTTAAAGTATTTCTATGATGACGCTCCAGCGCCAATCATTTGTACACGCTTTACCAAACACGTCATTGAAACTCAGTTCAATTTCAATACATTAAGAATTCCATTAGAATTTAAAGTCATTCCGCCAACAAGTGCTTTAGAGATTGCTGGTAGAAAATTACATTTCTTCCAAACATCACATAACGCTGCTTATTCCTTTGGTGTAGCTATTGAAACTACTAAGGGTAATATCGTTTATACCAGTGACTTTATCGTGGACTATTCCGTTAAGATTCCAGGCTATATCTTTGATATGAAAGCTTTATCAGTCCTTAGCGAAAGACCAACATTCTTATTAATGAGTGAAAGTAAAGGCGCTAACCACGAAGGTTATTGCTCCCCACATCATCGTGTCACTCCATTAATTGAAAAATACTTCAGTAACGCTAATAAACGAATCTTTATTGACTGCTTCTGGCAGAACTTCTTCCGTATTAGTGAAATCATTGACTTATGTATTGAAAACAACAAAAAGATTTTCTTCTATAACGATTTCACAAGAACAATCATGAAGATGTTAATGGAATTCAATCCTTCTCGCATTCCAATGGATATGATTGTTAATAAAGAAGATTTATTAAGAGTAAGAGAACAAGAACTCGTCATATTAATGCTTGGTAAAGGTGAAGAACTCTATCAAGAGCTTATTAGAGTAGTAGACGGCACTAACGACGACAAACGTATTCGTTTAACAAAACGTGATATCTTCATCAATGCCGGCTTACCGACACCAACATTAGAAACAATTGCGACACGCAGTATCGACTACCTCTATCGTACAGGTGCAGAAGTTGTGTGGATCAAAAAGAACCAAATCACCGCCATGCACCCAAGACAAGATGACCTAAAATTCTTCTTATCTGTTTTAAAACCAAGATACTATTTACCAGTCCGTGGTAACTTCATTAACTTAATGGCTAACGCTAAATTAGCGTTATCAATGGGTATTGGACTTAATCACACTAACGTCTTTATCTTAGATAATGGTATGCAACTTTGCTTCAATGAATTAGGTAGACCATCAATTCTTCCTAATAACCCTGCCATTATGCCAACTCACCCAATCTTAGTTGATGGTAGTGGCGTTAGCACTAACGTTGCGGAAAACATCGTTAATGACCGTCGTCAATTATCTGTTGATGGTGTGGTTGTTATTGCCGTCACGGTTTCTTTAGAAGAGAAGCGTATTATCGCTGGACCGGATTGTCAGATGAGAGGATTTGTCTACGTTAAAGAAGCTGAGCCTCTTCTTAAATCAGTGGCCAATATCTTCGTTGATGAAGTCACAACCGCTCTTTCTGTTAACAACACAAACTTTGAAGAAATCAAGGCCAATGCTCAAGAAAGAATACGTCGCTTCAT